>JAKSIY010000028.1 GCA_024398535.1 Bacteroidaceae bacterium | reverse complement strand
ATGGGATTGTAGCGCCAGATAGACCGGCAATCTCAAACTCCGCATCCTTTGCCGTGCCGAACTTTACAACTGACTTGGCAACATTGCCAGTAGCAGTCACAAGCTTGCCAGGGAAACGGCTCTGGAACAGGTCAGCAGCAATTTCGCCACCAGGACCCGGAGTCTCAGATGCATGTGAGAAATAAACACCATATACGGTATTTCTATCCTCATTAAGAGCCATATAACCCCAGATCTCGCCCCAGAGGCCAAGACCGTTCATTGGGATGATATACTTCTTCTGACCATCAACTTCTGCCTCAAAGACATGCAGACGGCCAGACTTGAACTCGCTCTTGTAGCTTGTGCTGAAGTCACCGTCGTTCAGGACGAGTGAACCGTCAGCCTGCATCAGATAGTCACCCTTGATTGTACTCTCATATGTAGCAGCTGCATCAGGCAGATTCTTCAGATTCAGTGAAGAGAGAATCTGCTTCTGAGTATCAAGCTTGACATTGTTATCCTGCTTTTCCTTGAGTGATGAAGAAACGAACACCAGAAGGAAAGCAACGATGACTACCATTACTGCAGCATATACAACTGTATATACATTGCTGTTTGTATTCAATTTATTCGTAGCCATACCTATTTATTTATTAATACGTTTTACACGCTTGTTTACATTTGCCTGAACAAAGCAGTAGTCAATCAGCGGAGCAAAGCAGTTCAGAAGCAGGATAGCAAGCATCATACCTTCTGGGAAACCTGGGTTCATGACACGGATTGTGATTGCCATGAAACCGATCAGCAGACCATAGATCCACTTACCGCCTTCTGTACGGCATGATGTAACAGGGTCTGTTGCCATGAAGACTGCACCGAAGCAGAAGCCGCCAACTACCAGATGCTGATACCAAGGCATTGCTGCCATAGCATTGTCTGGACCTACCTTATTATATAGGACTGCAGTCAGGGCACCACCAACGAATACTGAGAGCATTGTCTTCCAGCTGGCAATGCCAGTGTAAAGAAGAAGCAGTGCACCAAGTGCGATGGCAATTACGCTGGTCTCACCAACTGAGCCAGGGATGAAGCCCCATACCATATTCATGTCAAATGCATCTACAGCACCTGTTGAAGCAGAACCCAGGACGGTAGCCTGTGTCAGACCGTCAATGTCAGCACCAAGGCCAAGGATTGAGTGGTCAACAACCCATACAGCATCGCCGCTTATCACTGATGGATAAGCAAAGAAGATGAATGCGCGGGCAATCAGTGCAACGTTAAGGAAGTTCATACCGGTACCACCAAATATCTCCTTTGCAAAGATTACAGAGAATGCAACTGCAAGAGCAAGAATCCACAGTGGGCAGGTTGCAGGGATGATCAGAGGGATGATGAAACCTGATACCAGGTAACCCTCCTGAATCTCTTCATTCTTCCACTGAGCTACAACGAACTCAATGATAAGACCTACTGCGTATGAAACAATGATACGTGGAAGTACTGCCAGGAAGCCAAAGAAGAACATTGGCCAGAAACTCATCTCAAGGCCAGCAGCAAGATAATGCTGGTAACCTACGTTGTACATACCGAAAAGAAGAGCAGGAACAAGCGCAATGACAACCATGATCATCATACGCTTGCTGTCAAAGGAGTCGTGAATGTTCACACCGCTCTTTGAAGTTGCGTTCGGTACATAAAGGAAAGACTCAAAGCCCTCAAATACAGAGTGCAGAGCATGAAGCTTACCACCCTCTTCAAAGTTAGGCTTGATCTTATCAATATAATTTCTCAAACTCATAATTAAAATCTCCTCTCTTTAATTAAGCCATCTCGGCACGAAGGTTATCAAGTCCCTGACGGACGATGCGCTGAAGTTCAAGCTTTGATGAGTCAACGAACTCACAGAGAGCGAAATCTTCTGGAGCTACCTCATAGATACCGTATGCCTCCATCTTATCAATGTTACCGGTGATGATAGCCTTGATGAGGTACTCAGGATAGATATCCATAGGGAAGACCTTGTCATACTCGTTTGACATGATCATGTGACGCTCGCTACCCTTGATACGGGCATCGATGTTGAACTCCTTCTTGCATCTGAGCCAGCTGAAGAAAGAACGGCTTACGCTGAACTGATTGAATCTTGGCATAATCCAACCCATGAACTCATTCACGTCATCACCCTCTGGGATAACAGTGATCATGTTTGAGAATGCGCCAAGCCAGCTGTTCTCAAGTGTGGTCTTCTTACCAGTCAGTACGTTACCGTTGATGATACGTACGTTTTCTGTTCTCTTCAGACGGCCACCGGCAATTGAACTCAGTTCTGCACCGGCAACGACCTTAACGTATGAAGGATCGTTTACCTCTGCACCTGCAAGGACAATTGTACGGGTCATGTCAACAATACCCTTGTTGAAAAGACGGCCAATGAAAATGACTGTCTCTGGATCTACTGTCCAGACTACCTCGCCCTTGTTTACTGGTCTGATGTGGTTGATCTGAACACCTACATTACCTGCAGGATGTGCACCCTGGAATACGTAGAGATCAACATTCTTTGCCTCCTTGAGAGCCTTTGCAGACTGCTTTGCACTGATTCCCAGAGTAGTAGGAGCAATCTTTGCAAGAGCGCTCAGACCGGTCTGGAAGTCAAGCTCATTACCCTCAAGCACATACTCAAAGTCTGGAGCAAGTGGCTTGGAATCAAACGCTGAAACAAAGATGCCTCTTGGTGAATCAGAAGGCGATGCCACGACGTCATAAGGGCGCTGGCGGAAGAAGCCGAACAGACCTGCCTCAAGAAGGATTGAAAGCACCTCCTGACCAGACAGTGACTGAACGCTCTTTGTTCCGAACTCAACATAGTTCTGTTTCTCCTCTGGAGCCACAACGATGCTCATCACCTTACGGCGAGCACCTCTGTTGACAGCTGTAACCTGTCCGCTTACAGGAGATACGAACTTTACTTCCGGGTGGTTCTTGTCAATGAACAGAGCCTCACCGGCTTTGACATTCTGCTGCTCCTTTACCACTATTTTAGGGGTAACACCGGTGAAGTCATCAGGACAGAGTGCGTATGATGCAGAAGCACCTGCGCTCACTGTCTTCTTCTCCGGCTGGCCAGCCAACCGAATGTCAAGACCTTTTCGTAATCGAATGATTTCTGACATTTGTTACTATTATAAATGAACGTTATTTTCTCAAAGTGGGTGCAAAAGTACAACATTTCGCGCAATTATTAAATAATATAGGGAATCATAGTTATCAACAGAGTAATATTTCAAAAGTTTACGATAAGATTTGTCCATATCAGATCTAAAAATGTAAATTTGTCGATTAAAGCATACCTTGGGAGGGATGCACAGTTACCGCATGAAAGCAGGCAGATTCGTACATATTGCCATGCTGATGATACTGGCCGCGTGGTTAGGCAGCCATTTCATCATGAACAGCCAGTCCACCAGAAGCAGACTGGCAGACGCCGTTACATCAATCATGGAATCTACACTTGAGACCAGGATCGATGCACAGGGAGTCACATTCGTACGCCCATGCGGCATTTCGATTGAGGGCCTTGCAATCTATGACCAGAAGGGTGACACCCTGCTGGCCTGCCATTCCGCCACCGCCCGTCTGAAACCACTCCCACTGTTGCTTGAAAGGAAATTCCTGATCAGCAGCATCAGACTGGTCAGACCGGACCTAAGGATTGAAAGAGACAGTGCCGACTCTGCCACCAACATGCAGTTCCTTCTTGATGTTTTCAAGTCAGAAAAAGAGAATCCGTCAATGCCAGTCATACGTATCAATTCAATCCTTGTCGGAAATGGAACCATCTCATACAATGTTGGCGGCCAACCCGAAACAGAAGGACTTCTAAACATGAACCATCTGGCTTTCAGCAGAATAAACACAAACATAAGTCTGAAATCCCTCTCTAAGGATTCCATAAACATGGTTGTCAGGAAATTCAACCTTCAGGAGAAGTCCGGAATCACACTGAACCAGTTCCGATGCAGGATTGACGCCGGAGCAAGCGACATTCTGGTTGAGAGACTTCATCTGGAGATGCCGGGCAGCAGAATCGATGCGCCATCCATCAGCACCGGATTCGGACTGGCACGAACCAGCACATTCCAGAATTCAGACCTGGCAATACATCTCAGAAAATCCACCCTCACCCCATCAGACCTGAGCGCACTCATTCCACAGACAGCAGGATTCCAAGATCCTGTACATCTGCATGCACTTGTCCATGGTACGCCAGAAGGAGTTCTCAGGATTGATTCCGTAACGGTCTCAGTACCGGCAGCAGGACTTGACATCAACGGACACGGATGGACCCATGGAATCAGCAGCATCAAGCAGGCTTCTGTCCGTGACATGAATCTGGGTATTGCATTCACTGACAGCACATACAAGTATTTGGCAGACCGTTTGGAGCCTCTGGGAGCAAGCCTTCCTGAAGCCATCAGCAAACTGGGACACGGCCGTGCAGAAGGCAACGTAAATGGCAGCCTCAGGCACTTCACCGCAGATCTGCAGGCAGACTGTTCCGCCGGAAAGCTCAAGGCCAGGATGAAGTCAGATTCTGGCATCTACACCGTCACCGCCGATGCATCGACAATCAACATAGGCAGGCTATCAGGAATACAGACCCTGGGATTGGCAGACTTCACCGCGAATTCCAGCTTCAGCATGGCTGATTCAACTGGATTCAACGGGGTTTTCCACGCTGCCATGACAAGATTTGAAGCAAACGGATACCGTTACAGGGACCTGATTGCAGACGGCACATACAGCCGTTCCGGCATAACGCTGAACGCACTGCTTGATGACCCGCAGGCCCATATTGATCTGGCGCTGGCCAGTACCGCAGACCTTAAGAACCCAGACTACACCATTGACCTGAAAGCAGACAGCATCAACCTTGCCGCACTTGGCCTGATAAAAGCTGATTCAATAGCAGTAATCTCTGCAGACCTCATGGCCCATCTGTCCGGCCTGAACATCAACGACATACGCGGAGAAGCAAGCATCTACGGCCTGAGTTTCAGGAACTCCAGCGGAGAATTCCTCTGCAACAGCATTGAGCTCCTGTCAAAGGATGTCATGGACCAGCGTGCCATTACGGTCCAGAGCGATCTGGGAAACGCATCGGTCATAGGAAAATATGACCTGACCTCTATTCCGCGTTCACTTCTGAGTACCATCAAGGATCCACTGCCGTCACTCTACGAATGGGTCCTTCACCATACAGGAACTACAGGCCATCCGTCCACGCACACGCATGACGAGTTCGTGGCAGACCTGACATTACAGAAGACCGATTTATTCAACAAGGTATTGTCCATCCCTCTTGAGATGAACGGCCCTATTGGTATGCACTGTCTTGTCAGCAACCCTGCTGCCACTTCAGACCTTCAGATAGACATTCCGGACCTTACGTTCAAGGGTAACCGAATCCAGAAAGGCACCGTTTCCATGAGTCAGTCAGCAGGGGTCATGACTGCAGACGTCAAGGGAATCCACAACCGGCTGGGCGAAACGCCAACAAACGGAAAGCTGAACCTTACGGCCCAGAATGGCACTGCCGACATTGCGCTGGGATGGAATAAGCAGGAGAAAGGCAGCTTTGAAGGCTCGCTTCTGGCATCGGTAGGATTCGGAAAATATGACCACAAGGCCGGCATCATGCGAACAACCGTCAGCATAGACACGACAGACATTATCCTGAACGGAGTTGACTGGCACCTGACATCGTCTGAAATTGTAGCAGATTCCAACCAGATAAGGATTGACAACCTGAGCATACTGCACCAGAAACAGTTCATCAAGGTTAACGGCATTGTATCAGCAGACTCAACTGACCTGGTATCAATAAGCATACAGGACATTGACCTTGAGCAGCTTACAGCAATGCTCCACAAGACAAAAATGGGACTCAAGGGAAATGCATCGGGCAATGTCTATGCGTATTCCGTACTCGGAGAACCGGCCATCTACGGCCACCTGAACGCCCAGAATTTCTACTTCCTGGGATCATACGCAGGCGACGTCAACCTGAACGCCATCTGGGATGATGAGACCGGGAACATGGACATAGATGCCACCATGACTGACAATGTCAGCTCACGCACTGAAATAGCCGGCATATTCAACATTCAGAATGACAGTATTGACTTTGATGTCGATGCCCACCGCACGGATGTCACCTTCCTGAACGCATTCCTGAAAAAGATATTCAGACACGTTGACGGATATGCGGACGGCAAAATAAGATTGTTCGGAAAGCTGCCGGCTGTTGACATGGAAGGCATGGCCATTCTTGAAGATGCCCACGTCTATCACGAATTCCTGAATACCACATACCAGATAAAACGCGACACCGTCTGGTTTAACCCGGGCGTCATGAACTTTGCAAACGTGGAATTCTATGATGAGAACGGACATGACGGCATCATGAACTGCGTTCTTTCACACAGGAATTTCAAGAACTGGGATGTTGAACTGTCAGCAGACGTAGCCAGCATGCAGGTTCTCAACTTCCCGGAATCAGCCAACAGCCTTGTTTACGGAAAGGCCGTCGTTGAAGGCTCTGCCCATCTGCATGCATCGCCAGACAAGAGAGTATATATCCAGGCAGATTGCCGTACTGCCCCTGGCACCAGCCTTGTGGCAAACCTTGGTTCAAACAACGTGTCCAATTACAACTTCCTGACCTTTGCCGATGCATCAGAGATTACAGAAGACGGCAAAACCATAGGCACCCCTACCCAGCCAAATGCTGCGCCAGGGTCCGGCAGGTTGACACTTGACATCAATCTGGAATGTTCTGACGATGCTTCAATCATGATGCGCATGAGCACATTCACAGGAGCCTTCCGAGGGAACGGAAACATATCAGTAAGGTACAATGACCTTGACGGAGTAACGCTCAGTGGACTGTACAACCTTAACTATGGACTGGCTACCCTATCCCTTCAGGATGTAATCAGGAAGGAGTTCAACCTGCTTGAGGACAGTTACGTCAGATTCTCAGGAGCTCCAAATGAGACCCAGCTGAATCTGCACACGTACCACAACGTCAATTCAGCATCAATGTATGACCTTGCCGCAGACATCTCCGGAAACGGAAACGTCAGGGTTCGATGCCTGCTTGACATTCTTGGAACCCTAAACAACCCGGAACTTAGTTTTGACATTGACATGCCGCAGGGCAGCGCCGAGTACAAGGACATGCTGGCCCAGGCAACAAGCACAGAAGAGCAGCGGAACATGCAGTTCATGTATCTTCTTGCCGGTGGACGCTTCTACACCTATGATTACAGCAACAAGGCAGCAATGAACGGAATGAGCCCGAATGCAATGGAATCGTTTGTAAGCAATACCGTGAACGGTCAGATAAACAACCTGCTCTCACAGGTGTTTGACAGCAACATCTTCTCACTGTCAAGCAATGTAACTGCAGGCAGCTATCTGTCAAACAACGCAGCCACCATAGCCAACAAGGAGCTTGAGGGAATACTTGAAGCGCGCCTGCTGAACAACCGCCTGCTCTTCAACGGAAACTTCGGTTACAGAGAGAACGGCGTTACCAATTCGTCAAACTTCATTGGAGACTTTGAGCTCCAATACCTGCTCCTTCCTAAGCAGGGCATCAGTCTGAAGGGCTACAACAAGACAAATGACCGCTACTTCACCAAGACCACGCTGACCACTCAGGGTGTTGGTCTTATGTTTGAGAAAGACTTTGACTCTCTCTTCCGCAAATAGCAAAAGGGCACCCACACGAAAATGTGAGTGCCCTGTACTATTTTCAGACAATCCTTAAGGAATCAATATGAGCGGGCAAACAGCACGCGCTTGGTTGAAGGCTTTCCGGTATAGACGCAAACGCCGTCTTCGGTTGTATCAAAGTCCATAGGGATGCATCGGATTGTAGCCTTGGTCTCTTCCTTGATCTTGGCCTCAGTTTCTGGAGTACCATCCCAGTGAGCCAGAACAAAGTTGCCAGCCTCAATCTGAGCCTTAAAGTCATCATATGAGTCAACCTTGACCATGCGTGAGTCACGCCATGCCTTGGCCTTCTCAAAGATAGCCTTCTGGATTTCGTCGAGCAATGCAGGGATTGTATTTTCAAGACCCTCAAATGCAACAGTCTCCTTCTCAAGGGTATCACGGCGCATGATTTCAACAGTGCCGTTCTCAAGGTCACGCATACCCATGGCAAGTCTTACTGGTACACCCTTTATCTCATAGTCAGCGAACTTGAAGCCCGGACGCTTGTTGTCAGCATCGTCATACTTCACGCTGATGCCCTTTGCACGAAGCTGGTCAACCAGTACATTAACCTTCTCTGAAATCTTTGCAAGGTCTTCATCAGTCTTGTAGATTGGAACAATGACAACCTGTATTGGAGCAAGCTTTGGAGGCAGTACCAGACCGTTGTCATCAGAGTGAGCCATGATCAGGGCACCCATCAGACGTGTTGAAACGCCCCATGATGTAGCCCATACATAATCCAGCTTGTTCTCCTTGTCAACGAACTGGACGTCGAATGCCTTTGCAAAATTCTGACCAAGGAAATGTGAAGTACCGCACTGCAGTGCCTTACCGTCCTGGGTCATTGACTCAATTGTATAAGTATCAAGAGCACCGGCAAAGCGCTCGGTCTCTGACTTTACGCCACGGATAACCGGAACTGCCATGTAGCCCTCAACAAAGTCGCGATATACAGTCTGCATGCGGCGAGCCTCATCCTCAGCCTCCTGACGGGTAGCATGCGCGGTATGGCCCTCCTGCCACAGGAACTCTGCAGTACGCAGGAACAGACGCGGACGCATTTCCCAGCGCATTACGTTAGCCCACTGATTGTACAGCAGCGGAAGGTCACGGTATGACTTGATCCAGTTCTTGTATGTGCTCCAGATGATAGTCTCTGAAGTAGGACGGATAATCAGCTCCTCTTCAAGCTTTGCGTTAGGGTCTACAATTACACCTGAACCATCTTCTGCATTCTTAAGGCGGTAGTGGGTTACAACAGCGCACTCCTTGGCAAAGCCCTCAACATGGTCAGCCTCACGACTCAGGAATGACTTAGGGATAAGAAGAGGGAAATAGGCATTCATGTGACCTGTCTCCTTGAACTTGTCGTCAAGTACTCTCTGTATCTTTTCCCATATTGCATAGCCATAAGGCTTGATTACCATACAGCCACGTACAGGTGCCTGTTCTGCCAAATCAGCCTTGACTACCAACTCGTTGTACCACTGGGAGTAGTTTTCACTCCTCTTGGTGAGTCCCTTTAATTCCTTAGCCATTTGTTCTAATGTTTCTTTTCTGGGCACAAAAGTACTCATTTTTATTATCTTTTGCCGAACTTGACTTACCTTTGATGGGCAAATAATTAAATAATATGGTAAGGCTGCTGAAAAAGTTCATGTTCATTGTACTCTGCTACGTGTCACTAATGGCATCGGCACAACCTCTGACAGAGACAGTACGGACGCTCCAGACAATAAAGAATGGTGACTGGATGGCACAACCTGTCCTGCAGCTGGATTCTGATGACTATCTGACAATCTCTTTTGATGAAATGTCACACAGATACCACAGATACACTTATCATCTTACACATTGCAGTTCTGACTGGAAACCGTCTGACCTGTATGAATCAGACTGGCTGGACGGTTTCAATGATCGCCCCATTGAAGACTACCAGAACTCACTGAATACCACGTTTGAATACACTCACTACTCTTTTGAGATTCCCAACAGCAATGTCCGGCTCAAGTATTCCGGCAATTATACCATAGACATAATTGACGATGCCACCGGCCAGAAGGTTGCCACCACCCAGTTCTCCGTGATAGAGCCACTGACGATGGTCAGCGCTGAAGTTTCAGGCAACACAGACATTGACACAAACGGTGAGAACCAGCAAGTGTCATTCAGCGTCAACTACTCCGGCCTAAGGGTTCGTGAACCGGAAAGGGAGTTGCTGGTGACAGTCACCCAGAACAGAAGAAATGATTTTACAGTTTCTGGTCTGAAGCCTACCCATCTGACAGGAAATTCCCTTCAGTTCACCAACAATCGCAACCTGATATTTGCTGGCGGGAACGAATTCCGCCATTTTGAAATCATAAACATGTACGACAATGTCCAGGGAGTTGACCACATTGACTTCTTTGACCCATATTTCCACGCCAACCTGTTCCAGGACAGCAGAATAAGAGTTTACCAGTATGACCAGGACCATAATGGGCGTTTCCTGATAAGGCACAGCCATACCGATGCCAGTGAGACAGAAGCAGACTATCTGTTCGTTCACTTCAGCCTGAAAACCCCACAGATTCCAGGGGGTGAGGTATATTTGAACGGAGATTTTTCATATCAGAAATATTCTGACGACTTCAAGCTTGACTACAACCATTCATCAGGAGCGTATGAAGGTACGGTCCTTCTGAAGGAGGGAGCATACGACTACCGCTATCTATGGAAGCCTGACGGCAGTATGCCTGCACAGACTGCGCAGTTTGAGGGCAACAGTTTTGAAACAGAAAACGAATACCTGATACTTGTCTATTACAGGGAGCGCGGTGCCAGATATGACCGTCTGGTTGGAATGTGTGACCTGAGAATGGCAGGTGAATGATCAATACTTGCGTTTCCACAGGCTCTCCATCCTCTCTTTCAGCCTGTCTTCCTGTGCATTGGGCTGCGGTGTCCAGAACCGGGTTCCGTTGATTGCCTCAGGCAGATACTGCTGCTCAACGAAATGTCCCTCAAAATCATGTGAATACTTGTAGCCTTTCTTGTAGCCAAGGTTCTCCATGAGTTTGGTAGGAGCATTACGCAGATGCAGTGGCACCGGCAGATTACCGGTAGCCTGCACATTGGCCAGAGCCGCCCCGATTCCCAGATATGCCGAATTGCTCTTGGGACTTGTTGCAAGATATACGGTAGCTTCAGCCAAAGGTATGCGCCCCTCAGGCCAGCCTATCTTCATCACGGCATCAAATGCCGCATTAGCCAGCAGCAGTGCATTGGGATTTGCCAGACCTATGTCTTCCGATGCAGAAATGACCAGTCGGCGGGCAATGAAAGCAGGATCCTCACCACCCTCAACCATACGGGCCAGCCAGTAAAGAGCGGCATCGGGATCACTTCCACGTATTGACTTGATGAACGCAGAAATAATGTCATAATGCATCTCTCCGTCCTTGTCATACGCCAAAGGGTTCTGCTGAAGTCTTTCCAGCACGACAGGATCTGTTATTACCACATTATCAGATGAATCCGCTTCAACCACAAGCTCAAGGATATTCAGGAGCTTGCGGGCATCGCCACCACTGAATCGCAAAAGGGCACCGGTCTCCCTGAGTTCAATGTTGCGGGTCTTCAGATAGGAATCGGTAGTGATTGCACGCTGGGCAAGTGCCAGCAGGTCATCCTTGTCAAGGGAGTTCAGCACATAAACCTGCATCCTGGAAAGAAGAGGACGGATAACCTCAAATGAAGGATTCTCTGTGGTAGCACCGATCAGGGTGATGACACCTGTCTCAACGGCATGAAGCAAAGAATCCTGCTGTGCCTTGTTGAAGCGGTGGATCTCATCAATGAACAGGATAGGACTGTTCTGGCTGAAGAATCTTGAAGAACGTGCCTTGTCAAGGACGTCACGCACATCCTTCACACCGGCGCTTACGGCGCTCAGGGTAAAGAACGGCAGTTCCAGTTTTGTTGCAACAATCTGGGCAAGCGTGGTCTTGCCGGTTCCTGGAGGTCCCCAAAGAATAAATGAGGAGATTCTGCCGGAATCAATCATACGTCTCAGGACAGCACCCTCTCCTACCAGATGGCTCTGACCGGCGTAGTCGTCAAGGCTCCTTGGCCTCATTCTCTCTGCTAATGGTTGCATACAGTCTCTATTTGTATCTGCAAAAGTACCCAAATAAAGCGGGAATTGAGTACATTTGACAAAAAATCGGGAACATGGTCTCAATATCTATTCTCATACCGGTATTCAACTGGGATTGCACAAGACTGGTTTATGACCTGCAGAAGCAGGCCAGCACCCTGCAATGCCAATATGAGATTATTGTGGCAGATGACTGTTCTACAGACAA
Organism: Bacteroidaceae bacterium; assembly: GCA_024398535.1. Lineage (GTDB taxonomy): Bacteria > Bacteroidota > Bacteroidia > Bacteroidales > Bacteroidaceae > Colenecus. The sequence goes on along the minus strand of JAKSIY010000028.1, from coordinate 12,734 downwards.
GGAGCTGCGTCACGTCAATGAGAAGATCAGTGAACTGGACTGCTGCCGGTTCATCCCTCTGGAAAGGAATATAGGGCGTTCTGCCATCCGCAACATGCTGGCAGACAAAGCAATATTTCCTTGGCTTCTGTTTCTTGACTGCGATGCCCAGGTTGCATCGGCCACATTCCTGAAGGACTATCTTGAAGCGGCCGAGAATTCTCCGCTGGTATGCGGCGGATTAAGGCATCCTGAAACCCTGCCACGGCCCGGGGTTGAACTGCGCTACAGATACGAACGCAGAGCAGACCTTCTGGAACGTCCTGCCTGTGTGCGTCAGAGCCAGCCATATGCCCGGTTCACACCTTTTTCTTTCCTTATAAGACGTGACATTTTCATGAGCATCAGGTTCTGCGAGCAATTCAACAGATACGGATATGAAGATGTCCTATTCGGCAAGGAATTACAGGACAGGCAGATACCGGTTCTACACATAGACAACCCGCTCATTCACCTTGGACTTGAAGAGAACCAGGTTTTCCTGGACAAGACCCAGGAGTCCCTGAGAACACTGGCAGAGAACAGGCAGTCTGTAAACAATGCCTCCAAACTGCTCAGGAGTTATAACAGACTGACCACATGGCACATGAACTGGCTTCTGCATCTGGCCTACGGAACCTTTGGAGCTGTCATCAGAAGAAATCTGACAGGAAGCAGACCAAGCCTGAGATTGTTCAGTCTTTATAAGTTGCTCTACTTTGCAGAAATCTGCAGGAATCCGTACCTTTGCGGAAAAATACAGGAACTACACTAAACACAATAGATATGGCAGAGAATCCAGAAAATGAAATCACAGAGAAGAAGAGTCTGAATTTCATTGAAGAGATGGTTGAGAAAGACCTTGCTGAAGGTAAGAACGGAGGACGCGTACAGACACGTTTCCCGCCAGAACCTAATGGTTATCTTCACATAGGTCACGCAAAGGCCATCTGCATGGACTTTGGAATGGCTGAGAAGCATGGTGGCATATGCAACCTGCGCTTTGACGACACAAATCCTACCAAAGAAGACACAGAGTACGTTGATGCAATCAAGGAAGACATCTCATGGCTCGGTTTCCACTGGGAGAACGAGTTCTACGCATCGGACTACTTCCAACAGCTCTGGGATTTTGCCATAGAACTGATCAAGGAGGGCAAGGCATACGTTGACGAGCAGGATCAGGAGACCATCCTTTCACAGAAGGGAACCCCTACCCAGCCAGGTATTGACAGTCCATACCGCAACCGCCCGGTTCAGGAAAGCCTTGACCTGTTCAACAAGATGAACAGCGGTGAACTTGAAGAGGGCTCAATGGTTCTGCGTGCCAAGATTGACATGGCCCACAACAACATGCTGTTCCGTGACCCTATCATCTACCGCATCGTCAAGACCCCACACCATAGAACTGGAACAAAGTGGAAGTCATACCCTATGTATGACTTTGCACACGGCCAGAGTGACTACTTTGAGGGTGTCACCCACTCTCTCTGCACGCTTGAGTTCGTGCCTCACCGTCCACTCTACGACCTGTTCATTGACTGGCTCAAGAAGGGTCAGGACCTTGACGACAACCGTCCACGCCAGACTGAGTTCAACAAGCTGAACCTGAATTATACCCTGCTGAGCAAGCGTAACCTGCTGGCTCTGGTCAAGGAGGGATTCGTTTCTGGCTGGGATGACCCACGAATGCCTACCATCTGCGGTTACCGCCGCCGTGGCTACACTCCTGAATCAATCCGTATGTTCGTTGACCGCATCGGCTATACCAAGTTCGATGCCCTGAATGACATGGCGCTCATGGAGTCTGCCGTACGTGAGGACCTGAACCGCCGGGCAACACGAGTAGCCGCCGTAATTGACCCTGTCAAGCTGGTGATAACAAACTACCCTGAGGGCAAGGTTGAGGAGCTCGATGCCATCAACAACCCTGAAGATCCTGAGGCTGGCAGCCATAAGGTCAAGTTCAGCCGTGAACTCTGGATTGAGCGTGACGACTTCATGGAGGATGCTCCAGCCAAGTACTTCCGTCTGACACAGGGACGTGAGGTCCGCCTCAAGAACGCCTATATTGTACTTTGCACAGGCTGCAAGAAGGCAGCAGACGGCACTGTAGAAGAGGTTTACTGCGAATACATTCCGAACACAAAGACCGGCGAGTCAGATTCAAACCGCAAGGTTAAGAGTACTATCCACTGGGTAAGTGCAGCACATGCAATCCAGGCAGAAGTACGTCTCTACGACCGTCTGTGGCAGTGTGAGAACCCACGTGACGAACTGGCCCGCATCCGCGAGGAGCAGAACTGTGACCCTGTTACAGCCATGCACCAGATGTTCAACAAGAACTCACTTGAGACACGTCCATGCTGCTATGTTGAGGAGTTCCTGGCAGATACCAAGCCATTGGATCACTTCCAGTTCCAGCGCATCGGCTACTTCTGCACAGACAAGGACTCTACTCCAGACCATCTGATCTTCAACAGGACAGTATCGCTCAAGGATACTTGGAGCAAAGTTAAGGGCAAATGACCGACGACCTGTCATCATACTTTGACAGCAGCGAGTTCAAGGAGGTCCTGAAGAACTATGAAAACATGCTGGAGAATGGACAGCCCGCCTATTTTGACGGACTGGACATTGCCAACATTGCGGAATACTACCGTCTCAAGGGGGAACAGGACAAATCAGAGTCAGCAATCTCATACGGATTGAGCCTGCATCCCGGAGACACGGACATAATCATTGCACAGGCCAGCAGCCTGCTCGCTCAGGGGCAGGTTGCACAGGCTCGTGTAATAACAGAAGCCGTCAATGACCCGGACAACCGTGAACTCTACTATCTGAAAGGAAACATTGAACTGGCCAGCGGCAATCACGAACTGGCAGAGACATATTACAAGATGTCAGTTGAAGCCGGAGACCCGGACAACGGCCTCTTGAGCGATATCATTGTCCAGCTCATGGACAACAGGGCATTCCAGATAGCCCAGAAGTGGATTTCAAAGGCAATAATGCAGGACCCTGATTCCAGGAACTTTCTGGAACTGCAGGCAGACCTGTTCTTTGAGACCCAGGACTATTCCCTGGCAATTGACCTCTACAACCGCCTGCTTGATGACTTTGCATATGACTCCTATTACTGGGAGCAGCTTGCCCAGATTTATTTCAATCAGGAAGACTACGCAAAACTGTCAGAGTCTCTTGACTTTCTTGAGGCAATAGAACCGGACAACTCACTTGCCAGGATTCTGCGTGTGCACACCCTGGTCTTTGAAGAGAAATATGAGAAGGCAGAAATGATACTCAGCAAACTGATTTCATCAGAACCGGAATCTGGAGCTTTCTGTTATTATTACGGTTTCTGCCTGAGTATGCAGGACAAGATTGAAGATGCAATCTCATACCTAAGGAAAGCAGTCGTGCTTCTTCAGGACTTTGATCCGTACCAACTGCATCAGCAGGCACTTGTAAACACCGCCAACGCAGAAGGAATACTTGGCAACCACAAGAACGCCATTACCCTTCTCAACAAGGCGCTGAAGACAGAGCCGGAAAACACCTCTCTCCTGCAGAGCAAGGGACACGAATACTACCGGATGGGAAAGCCGGAAACAGCTGCAAAATGTTTCATAAAAGCACTCAAGCTTGGGTACAACATCTATACCAATGATATATATGACCTGATTCTTCAATACCTGTCTGAAGAAAAACTGGGACAGGCTTTTGAAATCATGACAGCACTTTTTTCAACAGAAGAGAACCAGGTAGAATACAAGGAACTGATACCGCAGTTTGTTGCCTGCTGCCTGATAATGAAACGCAGACAGCTGTTCCTGAAGTTCTTTGACATTGCCTTCAAGCTTGACAGGCAGGCTCTGTTCAGCACATTCAACATCATGGACCCAGGTACAGACTGTGACAGCAGGAAGGCTGCCAAGGCCATATGGGACTATTGCCACACAGAAGGTGACAACTGGCTTCAGGAAGATCATCCTGAAATAAAAATATAATAACGACTTATAATCAGCATGGAATCTATCAGCATTATCGAATGGTGTCTTGAGCACCTAAACTACTGGACTATCACACTCCTGATGACCATTGAGAGTTCATTCATCCCATTTCCTTCAGAAATCGTGGTACCTCCTGCAGCATACCATGCAGCAGCAACCGGAGAGCTCAACATGATACTGATAATACTGTTTGCCACTGTCGGTGGCTGTCTGGGTGCATCTATCAACTACTTCCTGGCCCTGTGGCTGGGAAAGCCTATCCTATACAAATTTGCAGAAAGCCGCATGGGACACATGCTTCTTCTGAGCAAGGAAAAGATCCAGATGGCAGAGGCTTACTTCAACGAGCATGGGGCCGTATCTACATTCGTAGGTCGTCTGATCACCGTCATCCGCCAGTTCATCTCTATCCCGGCCGGTCTTGCCAAGATGAACTTTGCCAAGTTCATTGGTTTCACCGCTCTTGGCGCAGGCATCTGGAACGTAATACTGGCACTCCTTGGTTACATCCTTGAGAAATTTGTCCCAGAAGACCAGCTCATCTCTACCGTAAAGCACTACAGTCACGAAATAGGTTTCGGCATACTTGCAGTCATTGCCTGTGCTGTCATCATCTACTTCCTGCGCAGGAACACCCGTAAATAAACAAGAAAAACGCAAAGCACACCAATGAGCGGCGTCTTTGTGCGCTCCGCGCGCAACTGCTAGCCGCGAATGGTGTGCTTTGCGTTTTCTGATAGTTTATTTTTCCCCTACATAGTTGGCCAGCACTGCCTTCCAGCGTGCGTATGCCTCCTGATACTGAGGAACAAGGCTTGTCTTAGGCTCAATGACCTTGAGCTTCTCAAGTGTTGCAAATGCCTCATTGTGATCCTTATAGACACCAGCACCGATACCTGCGCCCTTGGCAGCACCTACGGAACCATCTGTATCGTACAGTTCAATAGTTGCACCGGTAATACCGGCCAGAGTCTCACGGAATACAGGGTTCAGGAACATGTTGGCATTTCCGGCATGAATTCTTGAGATATCCATACCCATTGACGCCATAATGTCCATTCCGTACTTGAATGAGAACACGATGCCCTCCTGGACAGCGCGTGCCAAATGTCTGCGGTTGTGGATATTGAAGTTTACGCCGCTGAATACACAGCCAACCTCCTTGTTTCCAAGAACACGCTCTGCACCATTACCGAATGGAAGTACAGAGATGCCTGCAGAACCTACAGGAGCTTCATCGGCAAGCTTGTTCATGTCACCGTATGAGAGACCGTCATTCATCATGCTTCTGCGTGTCCATGCATTCAGGATACCAGTACCATTGATGCAGAGCAGAACGCCCAGACGGGTCTGGTCACCGGTATGGTTCACATGGGCAAAGGTGTTGACTCTTGACTGCCGGTCAAAGTTCACCTCGCCATTTACACCATATACAACACCGCTGGTACCGGCTGTTGCTGCAATCTCACCCGGCTCAAACACATTCAGTGAGAGAGCATTGTTTGGCTGGTCACCTGCACGGTATGTTACAGGAATACCCTCAGCAATGCCCAGAGCAGCTGCAGCCTGGGCAGACACATGGCCCTGATCAGAGAATGTAGGTCTGATCTCAGGAATGATTGAGCTTGAGAAACCATAGTAATCCATCAAGAAATCAGCAAGCTTGTTCTCGCTGAAATCCCAGAGCATACCTTCTGACAAACCAGAAACAGTGGTACATGTCGTACCTGTAAGTTTCATTGCAATATAGTCACCAGGCAGCATTATCTTGTCAATTCTGGCAAACAACTCCGGTTCATTCTGCTTTACCCAGGCAAGCTTTGATGCCGTAAAGTTACCCGGCGAGTTCAGAAGCCTGCGCAGACACTGGCTGTTTCCAAGTTCACGGAAAGCAGTCTCACCGTATGGAACTGCACGGGAATCACACCAGATGATTGATGGACGCAGAGGCTTACCCTCCTTGTCAACGCAGACAAGTCCATGCATCTGGTATGAGATACCAATTGCCTCAATGTCATCACCGTTTGAGCCAGACTCCTGAAGCACCTTCTTTGTAACATTTGTAAGATAACTCCACCAATCCTCTGGTTCCTGCTCTGCCCAACCTGGATTTACAGCCTTGATTGGGGCCTCTGAATCTGGATAGAATGCTGATGCAACGCTTTTACCTGTCTCAATAGATACAAGACTGGCCTTCACTGAAGAGCTGCCGATATCATATCCTAAAAGATACCTTTTCATTTATTTATAATTATTATAGTTGTTTGTAAATGTGTCACTTCAATCAGAGAGCAACCTCTACTGCACTGCCGCTGTATGAAACAGTAACAGTCTTTGGCTCACCATTGCCGTACAAGGTAACGTTGATCTTGCGGTTCTGGATCATGCCATCGTATGAACCCTTGCGCTCACCGATAATCAGTTTATGGCTGGCATCCTTATATGTCATAGGAATCTCTGAATAGCTTCCCTTCTCATAGTTGTATGTCACGCCATCATCCTCATAAAGAGTAAAGCTGCCATCCTTGCCTGCATATACGCTTACAGAAAGCTCTGTGGCAGGAATTTCATCAACATACTGGATCTGTGGGCCATATACCAGGATTGCACCTGATGGAACGTACATCGGCATACGCTCGTATGGAGCATCGGCCATGATTGTCTGACCGCCACGGTAAGACTTTGAAGGATCCTCATACTCATACCAGATTGCGCCCTCTGGCAGATATACCTGACGCTCACGCATCTTATACTGATAAACCGGGCAAACCATGAGTGATGGGCCCATCATGAACTGATCCTTTACATTGAGGGTCTTTGGGTCCGATGCATAGTCCATTACAAGACCACGCATGATTGTGTAGTCGTTCATGTATGCCTGACCAGCCAGAGAATAGATGTATGGCATCATACGGTAACGCAGCTGGTTGTAGTACATGATAGACTGGTAGGTAGGATCATCCTCAGGAGCAATGTTCCAGAACTCTCTTCTTGGGAACTGGCCATGTGCACGGTACAGAGGAGTGAAGGTACCGAACTGGAACCAGCGAGTCTGAAGCTCACGCCACTCAACAAGGTCCTCATTGACCTCGCCTGTACGGTCATACAGGTTCTGTGCATTTGAATAACGGTTCTCTACGCAGAAACCACCTATATCCATAGTCCAGTATGGGTTACCGCAGAGTGAGTAGTTCATACCGGCAACAATCTGTGAATAGAGATCCTCCCAGCGGGTACCGATATCACCGCTCCATGAAGCTGCGCTGTAACGCTGCATACCCAGGTAACCGTTTCTGGTCAGCTGGAACACACGGGTATTGTTGTCAGTCTCACGCAAACCCTCATAGATAGCCTTTGCATTCATGAGAGCATAACCCATGACATACTCCTTTGAAGAACCAAGCTCTGTCGGACCAGTCAGCTTCTGCTGATACTCCAGAGGCACGCAGTCACGTACGTTAGGCTCGCTGGCATCCATCCACCATGCATCGATGCCATACTTGTAAAGGTGTTCCTTCATCTGGCTCCAGAAGAGTTTGCGGGCACCTGGAGAGTATGCGTCATAGAATGAACCGATGTAACCAGGGCCAATCCAGTCACGGATGCTGTCTTCAACAGCCTGGCGGAACATCCAGCCCTTCTCATCGAACTCCTTGAAATGCTCTGTTGTCATGTAGAACTTGGGCCATACAGAGATCATAAGGTGTCCGTGCATTGCATGAACGGAATCCATCATGGCCTGTGGATCAGGATAGCGGGCTGGATCAAAGTCATGAGCACCCCATGAATCTGTCACCCAGTAGTTCCAGTCCTGAACAATGTTGTCAACGCCGATGCCCTTTTCACGCATTGTACGCATGTTGTCAACAATCTCATCCTGGTTCTTGTAAGCCTCGCGGCTCTGCCAGTAACCCATAGCCCACTTTGGCATGATGTTTGCTTTGCCCACAAGGGTACGGATGCCACTTACAACGCCGTCCATGTTGTCACCTACCATCACATAGTAGTCTGACTCAGGAACCATTTCTGTCCACATGGTCAGCTTGTCCTGAATCTCCTGGTCAACAGGAGCGTAGGCGCGAAGGGCAATGTATGAAGAACTGCCGTCCGGCTTCCACTCTACCCTGAGTGAGTACCTCTTTCCGGCCTCAAGGTTCTGCTTGAACTTGTAGCCGTTAGGATTCCATGCGGTACGCCAGCGCTCACCTACTATATCCTCTCCGTCAATGAGTACCCTCACGTAACCGGCATAGTAGAGAAGGAAGTTGAATACTCCACTCTCTTCCGGCTCAAGATAGCCCTCATAGTAAACGTCAGAACCAAGTCTTGGCAGGTTCTTTACAGCCTCAGAGTTACCGTAGAAGAGTGAGTCCTCTTCACGGACCATTACCTGCTGCTGTGCCTGAGCGCCTCTGCCCCAGCCTCTTGCCATGCTTACGTATGAACCTGTCAGATGACCAGGATTACCCTCCTTGTCATACAGCTTGAATACACGCTGAAGTTGCTGATATGGCTCAGGATTACCAAAACGGCCCTGTGAATATGTATCCCAAAGAATACCGTAGTTCTTTGAAGAGATGATCACTGGCATACTGATCTTGGTATTGTACTGATACAGTTCCTCGTTCTCGCCACGGTAGTTCCACTGGTCAGACTGATGCTGTCCAAGACCGTAGATACCCTCATCCTCCTGTGTATCAAAACGGTTGATTACAGAATATCCTGTTCTTGCATCGGCAGTTACCGGAGTAAACTTTGTAGGCTCAAACTCAGCTGTAAGCGGATTGCCCTGAGCATCGGTAAATGAAACCTTGCCATGCTTGGTGCAGACTCTTGCAGAGAGTTCCTTGGTCTTCAGGATTACGCCACATCCCTCTTCCTCAACAGTGAACTCTGCCTTTGACTTCTGGGGAAGGATTATAAGACTCTCCCTGTCAACGAATTTCTTGTCCGGAGTCTCCGTTACCCTGATGATCCTATCATTTACCACCTTCAGACGGATCTTTGAAGGACTATTCTGTTCTGGCTCCTGAACTGTTACTACAATACCATCGGATATTGTCTTGTAACTCTTTCCTCCACATGCTGCCAGAAGAAACAACATTGGAATGAATGTCAATTTTCTCATATCTATAAGTTTTTACATTTTCACCTTTATCTGCTTGCCATTGTAACTGACTGTGCGCGATGCCTTCTCACCTGCCAGGGTAACCTTGAACTTACGGCTCTTGAGCATACCCTTGAACGAACCGGTCCTGGCACCTATGGTCAACTCGCGGGTAGCCTCATTCCAGCTCAGAGGAATTTCCGTAAACTGACCCTTTTCATAGTTGTAATTGTCATTCTCATCCTCATACAGAGTAAAGTTGCCGTCTGCACCTGGATAAACCCTCAGTTCAAGAGTCTTCCAACTCTTCTCTGTTGCATACTGTACCTTCTCTGTAGTAAACGGAACAATTGAACCCGTCTTGACATAGACAGGAATAATCTCTATCGGAGTCTCCTTGGTAACAGTCTGGCCACCCTTTACTCTCTGGCCAGTCCAGAAGTCAACCCAATCCGTGTTGGATGGCAGATAGACCTGACGGCTCTCTGCATCGGCCTCAATTACCGGTGCTACAAGGAATGCCTGTCCGAACATGAATTCGTCATTGATGTCCCATGTATTCCTGTCATCAGGAGCCTCCATAGAAAGCTGTCTCAGATAGCTGTAACCCTTGTCTGACACCTGCCAGGCTGTAGAATAGAGGTATGGCAGCATGCTGTATCTGAGATTCAGGTACTGCTCCTGAACGTCAAATGCCCAGTAACCACGCTCACCGAACTGATAGATCTCACGTGGAGAACCGGTTCCATGGGAACGCATCATTGGATTGAATGTGGCAAACTGGAACCATCTGCAGTAGAACTGCTGGTAGTCAGGAGCCTCATTTGCATTGTTATAGACATGGCCGAACGGATGCCACGCACCTATATCAGAGTTCCAATAAGGAATTCCACAGAGCGAATAGTTCAGACCGGCAGGAATCTGCTGGGCAAACACCTCCCAGCTGGCACGGACGTCACCGCTCCATGAACCGGCTCCGTAACGCTGCATTCCAGCAAAGCCTGAACGGGTCAGGATATATACTCTCTTCTGATCTGTAGTGGCACGCTGACCATCCCAGATAGCCTTGCTGACATACAGAGGGAAGGCATTGCGCACGTTTCTGAGTGCACCCTCGCCAGTCTGGAAATTGAAATCAGACTGAGTAGTGCTGTAGAACTCCGGCTCACTGCCATCCATCCACCATGCTGACATACCCTTGCTGAACATATTCTCATTCATGTATCTCCAGATAATCTTGCGGGCATCGGCATTGAACGGGTCATACACCTTGGCAACCTTAGGCGATGTCTGCATAGGCATCAGGGCACCTATTGAATCCATGCTCCTGTAGATATTGCTGTTCTCACCGAAACTTGGCCAGATTGTGATCATCATCTTGGCATTCAGCTTCTCAAGTTCCCTGAACATCCTGTCCGGATCCGGGAATTCAGGATTCAGGAACTCAATGGCACTCCACTGATTATCCTCCTCACCCCAATACTTCCAGTCCTGAACCACGGCATCAAGTGGCACGCCAAGTTCACGGTACTTGCGGGCTACGCCTACAATCTCTTCCTGAGACTTGTATCTCTCCTTGCATTGCCAGAAGCCGAGAGTCCACAGCGGAACCATAGGAGCCTGACCTGTCAGTTCCCTCATGAGGGCTACAGTACCGTCTGCACCGTTTCCGTACAGGAAATAATAATCAACAGCCTCACCTGCCTCAGAGCGGAATGACGTACCCATCGGGCTGTCATCAAAAGTGGTAATTGAATAGTTGTCCCAATAAACGCCATAGCCCTTGACCGATGCAAAATACGGGATAGAAATCTCCATATTGTTCTGCTCAAGAACCATACGCTGTCCACGCTGGTTCATCCTGCCGTTCTGATGCTGGCCAAGTCCGTAGATGACCTCATCCTCATCAAGAATGAATGACTGGAACACCTCATTTGTATTCTCAACGATTGTACGCATACGACCACGGGTAAGTCCCGGAGTGTCATGTCCCGGAGAGCTCTGGGTAAACTGCACTCCAGACTGCTGCGCAGGCTGAGGAGCCGCCATGCGTACGTTCTGCACGTAGGTAGCAGGCATCATCTGCAGGCCATACTCCTTTTCTGCAAGAAGTGCCTTGCCTGAAGGTGTTGAAAACTCAATCTTACCCGACTGTCTGTCAAAGCGGACTGTCAAGTCACTGGACGTAGCCAAAATCACCTCTGCAGTCTCTTTGATTGAGACATCTGTTCCCTGTGGTTCCATGGTAACCGCAAAACTCTTCTTGTTCTCAAGATTACTTGATTCCGTAGTCTTGAGGACTCTCACAATACCAGGCGCATAGAACTGCACCTTGACCGTAACCCCTCTGACCTGGGCGCTGAAACCATCAGCAGCCAGCAGATTGGTTGAAACCAGCATTAGAAATGCCAATAGAATAGTTTTTCTCATATAAATCTGTTATGTTCTGGGTCGTAGGAAAAACCATGTGCAGCAAGACGTTCCTCCAGGTCGGTTCTTGAAATGTCTGCATCATCACACAGATCATCAAGTGAAGAGTACTGGTCTCTCAACTTCATGTTAATCATGCTGTAAAGCATATCCGGATCTTCTGGAAGGTACATATCGCTCTGTTTTTTTTACAAATATAGCAATAAAAAAAAGAGACCGGCATTGTCGGTCTCTTTTTAATAAGGTATGTCCTGATAATTACTTGTTCAGAAGCTTGCCGTCTGAGCCCAGTACATCAACAATCTTGTGGATGTACATCTTCTTCATGTTGTCACGGGCTGGAGTCAGATACTGACGTGGGTCAAAGTGACTTGGGTTCTCAGCAAGGTGCTTGCGGATAGCAGCAGTCATAGCCAGACGTGAGTCAGAGTCGATGTTAATCTTGCAAACAGCGCTCTTTGAAGCCTCACGCAGCTGCTCCTCTGGAATACCGATAGCATCTGGCAGCTTGCCACCGAATGAGTTGATTGTAGCAACCTCGTCCTGTGGAACTGAAGAAGAACCGTGGAGAACGATTGGGAAGCCTGGGAGCTGCTCCTCAATTGCCTTAAGTACGTCAAATGCAAGTGGTGGTGGAACAAGGATACCCTTCTCATTACGTGTGCACTGAGCAGGAGTGAACTTGTAAGCACCATGTGAAGTACCGATTGAGATAGCAAGAGAATCGCAACCTGTACGTGTAGCGAAATCTACAACCTCCTCTGGCTTTGTGTAGTGTGACTCAGCTGCAGAAACCTCATCCTCAACACCGGCCAGAACGCCGAGCTCAGCCTCAACGGTTACATCGAACTGATGAGCGTACTCAACAACCTTCTTGGTGAGAGCGATGTTCTCCTCATATGGAAGGTGTGAACCGTCAATCATTACTGAAGAGAAACCACAGTCGATGCAGTCCTTGCAGGTCTCAAAGCTGTCACCGTGATCAAGGTGAAGAACAATCTCAGGATTAGCGCAGCCAAGCTCCTTTGCATACTCAACAGCACCCTGAGCCATGTAGCGGAGGATTGTTGGGTTAGCGTACTTGCGAGCGCCCTTAGAAACCTGCATGATTACTGGAGACTTTGTCTCAACAGCAGCCATAACGATAGCCTGCATCTGCTCCATTG
>JAKSIY010000027.1 GCA_024398535.1 Bacteroidaceae bacterium | reverse complement strand
AGATACCTTGAAACAAGCGGATAGAGTGCGTAGGCGCTGAATGCCTTCTGGGCCAACAGTATGCGGCATCCGGTACGGTCCATGACACCGCGCAGCACCTGCAGGTTGCGCTCTATGGCATCGGCATCAATCACATAGCAGGGAGTCCTGAGTTCTGATTCTGTCATCCTTTTACACAAAAGTCATGAAAGCGTCAATCATGTCAGACATGGAACGACTGTAAACGGTATATTCTGACTCGTCAAAGTTTTTTCCGTACTCCTCACGGTCACATTCCTCAACCAGCGCCAGAAAGGAATTGCGTAACTTGCAGTAAGCGTCATAATCTTCAGCGATGCTGACACGTGCCTGGTCATTCCACAACAGCGCCCTCATGATGTAGTACGGAAGCACTATCGAGTCATACGAATTCAGAACCACTATCATTGCAACCAGCTGGCTGAAAGTGCAATCCTTCAGACGACCGGTAATACGGCCGGCCATCTGTTCCGCATACTCGTTGCGCATAGGAGTGCTGTGACCTATCATCAGGTAAGGATCATCGGCGATGCCCCCCTTGCAATAGGTCTCTATGTCCTGGGCAACCTGCTTCAGACTGTACTCAGCAATAAGGTCACAATAGGTAAAGAGGTAGCAGATGAGCGATGCCGGCGACGTATAGTCAGCCTTTCCGGAATTCAGCTCAAGAAGGGCCTGACGGATTATTTTCTCATTGTCAAAGAAAACCTTGTTATGCTTTGGTGTCAGCAGAGGACGCCCGTCCTGCAGGAGCACAAACTTATATCCCTCCTTACGGTATGAGTAGTTCTTACCCTGTATCATATTATTTTACACGTACCAATTCATATTTGCGTACACCAAGGCCTATCTCCTCAGCATATCGCAGTCCCTCCTGCCAGTTGGTGTCAGGATGTATCAGACGGAACTTGTCTGATTCATCGGCAACCTTGCCGGAAGCAGAGTTCAGTTTGTCACGCAGGACATTTCCAACCATCATGACAGGAGCGGCGTTCACCATGTCAGCACACGCCTGGTCAAGGGCAACAGGGTCCTTGCTGGCAGCAATACCAAGATCAGGAACTACAGCCGCATCATTGTGAGCCCAGCAGTCACACTCAGGACTAACGTTCATAATGAATGAAACATGGAACTGCTGCTTGCCGTTAAGAACAGCCTTTGAGTATTCTGCAATCTTGTAATTGAGCACGCAGCTTGACTCCTGACTGCTCATTACTGCAGCCTCATGCGGACAAAGAGCCACGCACTGACCACAGCCCACACAGTCGTGATAGTTGATCTGCGCCTTGCGGTCTATCACGTGAGCCGCATCGTGTGCACAGTTCTTCTGACAGATTCCACAGCCGATGCACTTGTCCGAGTCAATCTTTGGCTGGGCACTGGAGTGCATCTCCTTCTTTCCGGCAACACTGCCTGAGCCCATACCCAGATTCTTCATTGTTCCGCCGAATCCCGCCATCTCATGGCCCTTGAAGTGGGTCATGCTTATGACAATGTCTGCATCGGCAATGGCAGAGCCAATCAGAGGAGCCTTGCAATACTTGCCGTTTATATCAACTGCACGCTCGTCCTTTCCGCGCAGACCATCTGCAATGATTGCATCGCAACCGGTAACAATACGGTTGAATCCATTGCGGTTTGCAGTGTCAAGATGATCAACGGCATTGCTTCTGAAGCCGGTATAAAGTGTATTTGAATCTGTAAGGAATGGTTTTCCGCCCATCTGCTTTATAAGATCCACCAGAACGGCACAGTACCCAGGACGGATATAGGCCATATTGCCGAATTCACCAAAGTGAATCTTTATTGCTACGTACTTGTCCTTGAAATCAAGATCCTCAATACCTGCGCGCTTTATGAGACGGCGCAGTTTGTCAAGCAGGTTTCCGCTGGTACCTGCACGCATGTCAGTAAAAAAGACTTTCGACTCTGCCATATTATGTTCTATGTATTATCAGGGTACAAAGATACGCTTTTTACTTCAACAGCTTGTCATTGTAGTTGAAACGGACTCCCTGATAGGTATAGATACGGTTTATGCCGGCCAGACCACCCGGAGAAGATACGCCTACAAGCTTGCCGGCCAGAACACCCTCGGCAACGGTCAGCAGATCAAACACACGTTTTGAGGTTTCTGCGTTTTCACCGTCAAAATGACCAGGTAGCATATAGTAGATCTGCTTGTCGGTCATCATCTGAAGAGTATCCTTTGCAGTCTTGATGAAAGTAGAAAGCGGCTGAGTCATCAGCAGATTTGTGCTGCCGAATGCATCGCCGCTTATAGCATAATGGAAAGCCTCATTTATAAAGGTGACAGAGTCTGTAGTGTGGCCAGGAGTAAAGAAGGCCTCAATCCTGATGCCACCCAGGTCAAAGATCTGATGATTCTCTATATAGTTGACCTTGCCGGTGAAGCCGTTCGGAGTACGGACGCCCTCACCACGCATGACCCATATCTCATCAAACCATTTTACGGAACCAGCATGGTCACCATGATTGTGTGTCAGAAGACACTTGACAGGCTTCTTGGTGATGCCTGCAACAATCTCATCAAGATGATCAATCCTGGTTCCAGTATCTATCAGCAGTGCACTCTGCGCTCCCTCTACAATATAAACAGACTCATTGTACATAAGATGCCCGTTGCCAACCCACAGATGATCATTAATCTGATGGAAAACCACATCGGGTCCCTCATACACCAGCTTATAGTCTGGCATGTTTATGTTGAGAACCTTAGCCGGATCTGTCTGTTGCTGTGGGGCCGATGCCTGACCACCAGACGGATTCAGCACCTCTGCCAATGACGGTATTGTACCGAATACGCTGAGTCCTGCCGCAGCAGCACCCATTCTCTTGATAGCTGTCCTTCTTGAAATCTTCTGTTCCATGCCAATCTGTTATGCATATTAATAACCGACGGCAAATTACAGAAAAAACAACAACCTACAAAAAAACGGTGCTGCATCTTTTCAGATTTCTCCTGTAGCGCTACCCAGATTAGTACTTTTCCAAGCGTCTTCAGTTACGTGAGCCTTGACAACTCCGTTGATGTTGTCAAGCACATCCTGAACGTCTATGTGAATAGAGTACTTAGTGTGCCTCTTCACAACAAACTCTTTTTCATACAGATTGGTAATTCTTCCGCTTTCATCCTCATAATCTATCCTCATGTTTTCATAATACCAATCAACATCAAACCAAACGTATGGAGTCTCAAACATCTCAAGCTCCCAGTATCCAAATGGGGTTTCAGGAGTCAAATCATACGAATAACCGTCATTTGCCTTCACAGCAGCGTATGAATTGTTGGTGTTTCTTGAACTGTAAATATGAATCTTTCCCTTTTCAAGGTTAGAAGCAGAAACCTCAAGTCCCCACATCATACTTACAAGAGCAACGTTTATGTCACCATCTTCTGACGCTTTAACCTGTACACCACCGGCATATCGCTCAATCTGACACCATGCATTTGTCTGAATCTTATAGCTTTTCTTATCATAGCGCTGAGCAGAGAAACCAATCATCATCAGACCAGGATCACTTCCGTAATACTGTACTCCAAGTTCCGGCTGAAACACAGTACCATAGAACGGAGAGCCATAAACATTTCCTTCATGATAGATTTCCTCCTTTCCTTTTGGGAAATATGTTACACCAATTCTGTATTCTCTGTCCTTAACCAGCTTTATGGTCGATGCTGATAAATCATCAGTCAACCAGAACATGTAATACTGCGATGTCGCATAGTCCTGAATATACACTCCATACAGGCCCGAGTTATTTGTTTCTGCCTTGGACATTGGAGATTCTGTAATCTCAAGAGGCGCAGGCTTGACACTCATTGTCACGTACTCAGGCTCAATTTCATGGGATTTTTGTCCGTTCTCACAACCAGACACAAAAGTTCCCGCAAGAATCATGCTGCCAAGCAGCATAAAATCAGCAATTTCCTTCATAATTGTTCTTTTAGGTTTGTGAATTTATTTAATTACAATTTTTTTGGTTCTACCGTCAGAAAGCCTCTGGATATAAATTCCGGAAACAGAAGGATTATTCACTCTCTTTCCTGACAGGTCATAGTACTCAGAAACTCTTGCAGATGTGTCTGATACAATCGTGTCAACCCCTGTAGGAACCTGCCCCTCTTCATAAATGTTGCTGAACAGACTCCAGCAAGGGGCATTGCGGTAAGCATCAATGCTGCCCGCTGGTACCTGAAGCAAGGCATTCTCATAAACCGTCTTTGAGAAAACACTCTCTATACATTTTGCTTCCATCTCTTTAGAAGTAGCAGTCTGCTCAACCTGATCAAGAATTACGCAATCCATAAGCATGGTATTTGAATAGCTCTGTGTCTCTGAAGCGGTCATGTTGATCTTTATGGATACCGTCAACTTGTTCTCCTTTCCATACGGCATGTTGTCAAACACCTCTATCTGGCCGACATGGATGGTGTCTGCCTTCTGAAGGGAGTTATGATACTTGTAATCACGGGTTGGACGGCTTGGATCCTTTCGGGTAAACCTGGCAGCATTGCCTTCCTTGTCAAGGTAGTCAAGATAGCAATTGAACTGGTTAGACTTAGAGCTGGCAATACCCGGAAGAATTCCGTTCGGAAGGACAACAACGTAAACGTCATACGTGCCGGGAGTCTCATAATCAACAGCAAATTCTGCCTGCCACTGGTCTGTTAAGCCCCTGTCACCATACAGAACGGTTACCCGCCCGCCTGTCACAGATTCAACAATGGCAATTGAGTCATTCCTGTAATCAGCCCCAGGAACAAGAACCTCTTCTGTCTTTCTCTCCTGATAGTCTCCACGTACCTTTGGAATATATGTTATTACAGGAGGTACCAAGCTAGTAACGGAAACCTTTTCTATGCGTTCTGATGCACCGAATGCATAGGCTCCTATTTCGGGAGTTCCAGTTATCACAACCTCATTGAGATTCTCTGACTTCCAGAATGCATAATTGCCAACCTCCTTTATGCTGTCGCCCAATACCAGTCCTGTCATGTTCTCAAGCCTGCGGCCATCATTGAAAAAATCTGGTATCACGCTCACGTTGTCAGCAAAGCGAACCCCAAATGAGGCAAGGTTTTCAATCTGTGCTTTTGAAAGCATTGTATGCATGTCAAGGTACCCGTTGTAATAGACCCTTTCATCATGGGTCTGGATGAAATGATCCTCCCAGATGATATCCCACTCATAAGTGCCGCGTATGGGGTTCATCCTGTCTTCTGCGTCTTTAATGTCACAACCGGACGGGAAGGTCACTGACTTGAGCTTATTGCAGCCACTGAATGAGCTGAGGTATGCAGAGGTCACGCCCGTGGGGATTTCTATTGATTCCAGATTGCTGCAATTGGCAAAGGCACTGATGCCTATCTCTTTCAAGCTCTCCGGTAGCGTTACAGAGGCAATATCAGACCCAGCGAACGCTCCACCACAGATGTATCTGGTTCCGTCTTTTATTTTCAGTGGAGATGAAGACCGTCTTTCATTTATCCACAATGCAGATTTGCCCACATAAACCACATTGTCCTCTGCCTTAAGACTGGAGCAACGAACGAACTCCATACCGGTCAAAGAGCTTTCTTCCGGCAAATCAACCTGACATAACGAATAAATGTTGTTCAAGTACAGATTGATCTGAGAAACACCTGAAGGCAAGGACAGATACAGGACATCAGGACCCAGCATGTCAATACTTTTAACCGGATAGGAGATACCGTTTATCATGACTGTCTCTGGAACTGTTATACTGCTCAGATTATCAACCCATGTGACCACGGCATGATCATAAGCAACCTTGTAATAGAGATTGTTCTGATACAGGTCATACTTCTCTGGAGACGGACTCTTTTCTGCATCCCTGAAATACCTGGATTCCTGATAGATACCGATACCGTTACCATAATAGTCGGAATATATAATGTCCTCAACATTTATATCCTTGCCAATTGTCTCCGGCAGGGTAATACTCGTAATCAACCTGCAGTTCCAAAACGCATATTTTGAAACTTCATTGACAATATAATCCACACCATCTATGCAGACCGACGCGGGAACTTCAACAACATCATGATAGTAATAGTCTCCTGCCACAACCTTACAGGTCATGTCCGTCTGAGAGGTAATGACATAATAAATACCATCAATCAGAACAGCAGACTTGTAGTCAACATCGTCATCTCTGTGAAATCGTATTCTGTAAAGAGTACTGTCAGGAATAGACGACGGAATGACTGGATTTGAATAGTCATACTCCAATACATCTGCATTGCGACTTTCCTGACTTATGTATAAATAATTGTCTGTACAGTTCTTTGGAACATATATTTTACACTCAGAATAGAGTGACTTATTCATGCTCCACCAGAAATTGTTTAATTCAAAATCATAGTTTTCTACTATCAGTTCCGGGCTGTACGCTGATTTGAAATATACCTCAGAAAGTGAATAACAGTCTATAATCTTGTTCCCTATCATTTTTAAGGTAGAAGGTAGTACCAAGGATCTAAGCCTGTGACAACCGGCAAAAGCATACATATTGATGGTGGTCACGCCCTCAGGTATCTCAAGGAACTCCAATCTATCGCAATAGGCAAAAGCGCTCTTGCCTACTGATCTCAGCGTTGTTGGAAGCTGAACTGAGGTAAGGTCCTTGCAGAAAGCAAAGGCTCCCTGGGCTATGCTTACAACCTCATACTGGGTACCATCAACTGACACTCGTTCCGGTATCACGACAGCACCACTGTAGCCTTCCGGGGAATAAACAACTTTGCAGCTTGGTATATCAGTAGCTGATATGACATACCTGATTCCGCCTACAGAGACTGTATCCAGAACCTCAACTGCAAAAGAATTGATACTTGACAATGCAAGCAATGCTGACAATAAAAACCTGATTTTCATATGCTTTTTGTTTTCGGTTTCAAAGGAAGTAATAATAATTGTAAAATCGTACTAAATATCAAAAAAAACACAATAAGTGACTGATTTCCTATTTTATATACAATTTCCCTCCGGTTTCAACAGAAGACATTCCATTAATCTGGGTAAATTTTCTATGATTTACCGAAAGCGAACTGCTATCCCGAATATCCGTATCATCTATTGTCACTTCACATGATGAAACGTTCTTGTCATAATTTATCTCCTCATTAATGTAGGTTGACAGACAGATTGAATTCAATGCTTTGAAAGCATTAACACGCCCATAACCGGTCTGAGGACATCTGCCATCAATAGAGTAATCATAAGGTCCAATTTTATCTGCCGTACTTGTAATTATAGTATAAATATCATGAGGGGTAAGCCATGGATATTCCGACAATAGTAATGCAGCAACTCCAGCAACAACTGGACAAGCATGTGATGTACCACCAAAGTGACTTGTGTATGCCAAGTAATTTGGACCAGAATTTGGCAGGATTTCTCCATTTGCAATTCCCCCACCTTCTCCTACAGGCCATGGATTATGGCCAGAATTTCCTGGTTGATCAATTGTCCATATATCCAAAATTTCATAATCAGTAGTGTCCGTACTAGTATCAAAGAGATACATTTTGTGCGAAGGGGCAACTATGTTTATTAATGGATTTGTTGGACTATAATCCGCCTGAAAGTCATCACGGTCTGATGCTCCAACTACTAAAACATCCGGCATATATGTATCAACAGGATATCTCAAAAAACCGTCATTATCAACACGGTGCTTAGCAGTGTTACCCGCAGCCATTACAACTACAACTCCTTGGTTGATGGCAGACTCAATAGCACATCTTAAACACCCTTCATTAGACATAGGCTGATTAGTAAAACCACAACTGATAGAGATGATATTCGCTCCATTCTGAACTGCAAAATTAAAAGCAGCAATACGACGTGGCCAACTTGAGTTAGCCTCCCACCTAATTGGCATTATCGTGCAATACGGAGCGACTCCAACTATTCCCTCATTATTGTTGATAGAAGCAGCAATAACTCCTGCACAAGAATTCCCATGATTGTCATTTCCATGTGGAGAAGGATCATTAGGATCTCCTGACCCAAAATTACTTCCAGGCAATCTTAATTGTCTGGAGTTTGGCAAATCAGGGTGATTTGAGCTTACTCCATCATCAATAACTGCTACCACTACATCCGGACTACCCATTGTAATACTCCATGCCTCTGGTGCATCAATATCTGCATCTGTCGTTCCTGCACGACCATTTACAACTTGACCAGTGTTATGTAGTGCTCTCTGGTAAGAAAAATAAGTGTCATTTGGATACACAGGCCTCATATCAAACTTAACTGACTCAGAATACACTGTTGGGTAAACAAATTGAAACAACCCTGTTTCGTATAATTCCTTTGAGACAGCAAAAACATCAAGCCATTTATCAACGGAAAAGAAAAAACAATGAATTTGTTTCCAAATCTGATCATCCCTGTCTATTACGGTGTTGTACTTGCCAAGAGTCTTGTCTTGAATCTCTTCAGAAACATTATCTTTAAACTTAGCTTCCAAAACATTAGAATACCCCCATTCACTTCCTTTTACTAAAGGATCCGTATATTTTCGGGTTGCACTTATAACTACTTTCTCCTTGAGCAAATGGTATATGGCATCTTTGACAAGATTTTCCCTTGTCACAACAGTGCACATATCATCATCAAACCACTCTATCTCTGAATTTGGTACTTGTTTTCTCAAAATATCTTCAAACGTAGTTTTGGATACTGACATATCTTTCTGTACCATTATTTTTCCTGGAACCTCAAGAATAGAATAGTCATTTTCAACAGACCCAATGAATGTCTTGTAACTACCGGAATAGAAGTATGGCAAGTTGTCATAATCTTGTGAATAGGATTGCAATGCAATACCTATCACTAAAAACAACATAGTTATACAACGCTTTGGAAAACGTTTAGAAAAGCCAAGTATATTTCTAACACAGATATTCATAGCACATTTATTATCTGCACAATACATCTTTTGAAAATTCTTACTTCGTTAGTATCATTCTTTTGGTATCAATGATGATATCATCAACAACCAGAGAGTACATATACATTCCTGGAATAAGACTTTTCCCCTTTATTGTTACCTCTGTGTTGCCACGCTCTACAATAGTTGTGCTGACTAATTGCTTACCAGTCATGTCATAAATTAAAAGAAGCGCAGACATGGCATTACTTGGAATTGTACAGCCAATCTTCGTTTCCTCACGAAATGGATTTGGCGTATTCTGAAAGAGAATAGCCTTTTCTGTTTCTGGTACTGAAGCCAGCGTAACAGAAGACTGTTTTCTGACATCTTTTTGTTCTAAATCCTTCAGACGAGCCTCAAGTTCTTGGATTGACTGAACAAGTAGCGGAATAATTTCAATATAGTTCACAGAAAGATAGCCATCACCACCCTCTGTAACAAGGTTTGGATAAATTTCTTTAAGTTCCTGAGCTATAAAACCAAAGTGTTCGTTTTTCAGAATAGGAGAATCCTCGTCATACATTGGAACTTTGAGACCAATGCTATCAACACAATCCAATTCTCTCTGCTTATAGTTAAAACCAACAACGTTCAACTGAAGGACATTGTCAAGAACGTTGTTGCCAGCAAGTGAATGAATATTGTCCTTTAACCGATAATCAGATGGAGCAGAAATGTTTGAAGCCTGAATAGTTCCAGTTGCATATACATTTCCAAAAAAGTAACCTGCATATTTTGTTGAGCCAGGAGAAACCACAGCCGTTGAAGACGATCCATAAACACCAGTTCCATAACCTGTACCATACAACAATCCCAAAGCCCCATAGTTTCCTGTTTCACAATTACCTGCAACCGCATATAAACCGTATGAAGAACAACTACCAGAGATCAAGGTTGGACTATAGGCTGTAGTATAAATTCCATAATTTGTAGTCAGTCCAAACATTTCCGTATTACGCGCATCAATGACCATGTGATCCGTATAAGGGACACCTCCTGACCTTGTCAACTTAAGAGTACTATTCTTTCCTGAACCAGAAACTGTCATGAAATAGTTACTGTTGCCACGATCACCAACAGAAAACTTTGAAAGAAGAGGGTGATCAATATCATACTCAACACCAACTGCAGCATTTCCGCTTTCTTCAACCAGTAACTGAGCATTCACGTTGATTGACAGCAATAAAAGTCCGGCTAAAAGATAAAGATAATTAGGCATTCTCATAGTTTTAAGTCATTTAAGGTTCTTGAAAATTATTAAAAGAATCGAATCAGTTTATATAAAAGGTACCTGTCCACCAGCATCCAAAGGCGTAGACATTCAAGACATAGCTCCCTGGAATTAAGTTTGAAATGTCAATTGAATATTGTTCTGTTGCCATTACAGTTTGTTCCAATACAGGAATCCATGGGTTTGATTGACTATAGACATATACAGACAGATTTGAAGCACTTGTGACACTAAATGATAACGAATTGTTATCAAGTAAAGCCGTAATCTCATCAATGACTACAGAGCGTGCGCCGGAACTGTGTCCTGGGGTCTGTTTTAACTCAATCTCGTGCTCTGTGGCACTCAACGGAACTGAAATCAGTCCCATCAAAAGCATAATTGCGAATGTCTTAAATTTCATGTTTTGAATCTTTTGATTCGCAAATATGACAATAGGTATGAATTAATGCAAGTAAATCGTGTTACAAAAATGCCACAGTTATTGTCATAACAACAAACTGTGTTACAGAAATGTTACAAACGCATGTTTATTATTGAATATCAACAGATTGATAATCTCGTTCAAAAACGGCAAGATAAAGAGATTCTGGGAGTTTCTCTTTTAATCTGTGCTTCATTGTCCGTGATTGCAAAAGATTGAAAAGTAGGTGGTAATCCTTCTGTTGAAATCCAAGAATTGTGAAAACACAATAATCTATCTCATTATTGTTGAGCGGGCCTGAAGTTTTTAGAAAGGTTCTCAATTCTGGCAATGCAGTCCGATATTCATTTATGAAACTGTTTTTCGAATTGTAATCCGGCTCTTTCTGCAGGGTTGTTACCTTAGCCATTGTCTTAAATAATTCACTCTCTTTGAATGATTCCAGATCTTTCTCAAATGGAGAGAAGGGATCTGCATCATTGCTCTGTCCTTCATGCTTCTTCCGGAGATTATGAAAGGTCATCATAATGACGGATAACAAGCATAAGGAAATGAACAATGGAATGACAACTCTCTTTTTCTGCCGCTGGGAAACAGACTGGGTCAAAAGCGTCCTGAAAATCTCTGATGAGTTTGATACAGAAACAATGGAATCTGTCCATTCATTGGTGAGTCTTGTATAGTATCTTGTGGAATCCGAATCACCTTCTTCTGAACAGATGCCTGCCAAAGCACGGTATGAATTGCAAATGGTGTATGGGTCAGAGGAGTCTGCGATAGCCAACCTGAAATAGTGCCTTGCAGAATCATTTAGATTTAAACGTTTGAATGTCTCTGCTTTCAATGAATATGCCGTACCATAGGAATATTGGTGCCTATTTACAGAAACAAATGAGTCTATATAACTAATGGCCATGTTGTAGTCCTCTTCATGGAAGACAGATATTTTAGCCAATTCCAGCAAGGGAATATCTCGAGTACTAGGGGACATCCAGGGGTTATCTTTGAGACTTAGAAACAAACTTTTGGCGGAATCATAATCGTTTTTAAACAATAAGGATTTTGCAACATTTAACTCGCAAAATGCTATGGTCGTTGAGTCACCTAGACGAACGGCATTGCTGTGACACCTGTTTATTATATCAATGGCCTCTTCATCCATGTTATGTTGAAGATATATGTAACCCAGATTTTGTTCGCATAAAGCATAATACCTGACAAGGGTGTCTGGAAATAGGGGCATGGCTGTCAGATAGGCTCCTGTGGCAGAGACATCGTCACCTAATTCTCCTGATATGCACCCCAGGCTGTACCAGGCCATTGCTGCGTGGTAGTCCTTGCGTTTTGTTCCGTAGAAGTCTGTGGCAATCCTGATTATGCTGTCTGTGGAAATGTCACGGTACAGCTTGTAGTCTATCTGGGTCCTGAGAAGGGAGTACAGGGCAAGGCTGCGGCCTGATGCCGGTGGCTCAATGGTATTCAGAAGGGAATCAGCCGCAAGGACGTCAATCTCCATGGTACGCTCAACCTCACGTAACCGACTGTAAGTGCATGACACGAATAATAATGTAATGACACCTGCTGCAAGAATATTTTTCAATGGTTTACCGAACATAAAAGTTACTTATCCGGTGCAAGTTAGGAATTTCTTTTTAGAAATCATCTATTTTTGCAAACTGATTATGAATAAGAAAGAACAACACAGAATACTTTTTGTCTGCCACGGGAATATCTGCAGGTCTCCCATGGCAGAGTTTATAATGAAGGCAATGGTTCATGAGCGTGGGCTCGATGACCGGTTCCACATAGAGTCTGCAGCGGTTTCAACAGAAGAGATTGGCAACGGAATCTATCCGCCGGCCAGGAGTTGCCTGTCCTTTCACGGAATACCGTTTGACCGAAGCCGGACTGCGTGGCAGATCAGGCGCAGTGACTATGACCGCTTTGACCTGATCATCTGCATGGACCGCTCAAATCTGCGCTGGATGAAATACATCATTCCCAATGACCCGGAAAACAAGATTCACCTGATGATGTCCTTTGCCGCAGGGACTGGTGCAGCAGACGTAGCAGACCCATGGTACACCGATGACTTTGAAACCACATACCGCGATCTGACCCTGGGTTGCAGCGGACTTCTGAAGCTATTACTGGAAGAAGACTGACATGAACAGCATTTACATTATCCTGGCATTCCTGGCAGGAGCTGCCGTGGCTGCACTTGTGGCATATCTGATATATCGGGGCCTGCTTGAAAACCAGAAAGAGACATCGGAAAAGGCTCTTGCATCGCAGCAGGAGCGCTTTGACCTGATGCTTGAGAAGACTGCAGCCCAGATGCAAAGTGCCACAGAACAGATGCTGAAGGAGCGCCAGAAGGAGTTCAAGGAGAGCAGCTCGCAGGATCTGGGACAGATTGTGACTCCGCTGAAGGAGAGCATCGGCCAGATGCGCAAGGTCATGATGGATTCCGCCCTTCTGCAGACCCAGATGAGTGCTGAGATGAAGGCGGGCATTGAGAGCGTAATGAAGCAGAGTGAATCTGCCCGTCAGAGTGCTGACGAACTGGCGCGTGCCCTGAAGCATGACAGCAAGGTGCAGGGTGACTGGGGAGAGGTCATCCTTGACGAACTCCTGCAGTCACAGGGCCTTACCCGTGGCATACATTATGACATTCAGGGCACCATGACCGATGCATTGGGCCACAGCATACGCACAGAAGAGAACAGCCGCCTAAGACCTGACGTAATCCTTCATCTTGACCCGGTAAAAGATGTCATAATTGATTCAAAGGTGTCACTTACCGCATTCATTGACTATGTGAATGCACCTGACGAGACCTGCCGTCAGATAAAGCTCAGGGAGCATGTTGACAGCCTTTGGAAGCATGTCAGGGAGCTGGCCCAGAAAAACTATTCTGCCTACGTGAAGCCGCCAAAGGTGTCAATGGACTACGTGATAATGTTCGTTCCGAACACGGCTGCCCTGTGGACCGCCCTGAAGCAGCAGCCTGACATGTGGCGCAAGGCCATGGACCAGAACGTCTTCATTGCAGACGAACAGACGCTTTTTGCTGCACTGCGCATCATAAACCTGACATGGACCCAGGTGCTGCAGAACCAGAACCATGAAAAGGTCTATGCCCTGGCAAATGAGATGCTTGAGCGCGTGGGGCAGTTTGCAAGGCGTTACCAGGAGTTGGGACGCGCCATTGAACGTGTCCAGACGGAATATGAAGATTGCGGCAAAAAGATTGCGGACAATGGCCAGAGCATTGTGGTCACCGCCCGCAAACTTGAGAAACTGGGCGCCCGTCAGAGCGACCGCAACCCGCTCCCGGAATTACCTGAATAACTACTTTATTATTCCTTTTTCCAGCGCTATACGCACAAGGGTTGCGGTATTGTTGGCTCCGAACTTTGTCAGCAGCCTTTTCCTATAGCATTTGACAGTCGCAGTGCTGAGGAAGATCTGCTCATGTATCTGCGGATTAGTCTTACCCTGTACTATCGGTTCCAGTATCTGGCGTTCGCGTTCTGTCAAGTCATACTCAGAGCAGTTCTCTGGCTGAATATGCTCTTCTTCTGCAGGTCTCAAGACCTCCTGAACCGGTTTCTTACCGTAAAGCCTGCGTCTGATCACAAGCAGTACAGCCATGAGAGCAGCAACCAGAATGAACGCCCTGAAGTAAAGTTTCTTCTCTACCTGGGCGTTGGTTTCGAGCAGTTCTATGTGAGCCTCGGACTCCTCTTCCTTATGCTGTGAGTAATATGCTATGGCAGGCTTCAGATGCCTCTTTGAGCGGATAAACCTGTGCATGTCCGCATAGATTCCTGCCAGCTCCTTATGCGCCCCGGCCGTCATAAGGGAGTCACCCGATGCCTGCGCAAAGTCCAGAGACCTTTCTGCCTGTTCCAAGGCTTTCCCATAATCTGCCCGCTCCTGATAAAACTGAGCCAGATTTGCATAAAGGATTGAAGAGCTCTCATCCCACCCATGCTTTTCAAAGATAACCTGTGCCTTGTCATAATAGAAAAGCGTACTATCCTCATTGTCAAGTATGTTGTACAGGTTTCCAATGGTACCGTACATGGCTGAAAGCATGTTGTCATCATTCCCTATCTTCTCTACGATCCTGAGTGCCTGGGAGTAGCAGTACGATGCGCTGTCATACATCTCTGACGCCCAGTAGTGCTGGCCTATTGTCTTGAACGCATCGGCCTGTATGGAAAGGACACCCATTCTGCGGCTCAGGCTGATGGCACGGCGGGCATAGTGGATAGAGCGTGCCCTGTCTGTGTTGAGGTAGCCCAGCATGAGTTCAGAATAGGCTTCAAGATAGTCCGCACTGTCCTGTGGAGTTACCGGATTCAGCGGCCTCGTGGCCAGAGCCATCTCTATGGAGTCAACATTGTGGCCACGGTAATCCACATAGTCTGCGTTTGCAGCTAAGGGAACACCGGCAAAAGCCAGCAAAAGCAATGCTCCAGAATGAATATTTAGCCTTTTCACCGAGAAATTATTTCGTTTCTGTTATCACTTACAAATTTAATAAATGAAAAAAGATGATTCAATAATACATGGTGACTAATACATTTATTTTTTCAATTCAACCCTTTGGGGTGGTTCATTGTAAAATAGATATCACTATCTTTGTGAACTAACAAAATATTTGAATAAAAAACTAAAAACATACTGACTATGAAACGTAACATGAAATTTCTGGCATTGGTTCTAATGCTGATTGTACCGCAGGTAGGTTTCTCACAGGGTCTGCTCCAGCAGGCAGGTAAGGGCATTGCAAACAAGGCTCTGCAGACAGCAGAGAAGAATGTTCAGAAAAGAGTTGACAACAAGGTTGAGAAGGGCGTGAACAAGGCACTTGACAAGCTGCTTGGCCCTGACGGCGCCCCTGCCCAGAACCAGAAGGCAGCACCTGCCGGTCAGGTAACCCCAGCTCAGGCAGCAGCTGCCGGTCAGGGAAATGTAACAAATATCACCATCAACATGGCCGGTGGCGGCAATTCCGATGCACTGGGTGCTCTTGGTGCACTGGGCGCTCTTGGAGCCATGGGCAGTGATGCCAGCGGTCTGGGTGCCCTTGGCATGATGGGCGGCATGATGGGCATGGGCATGGGAATGGATTCCCTTGCTGTTGTAGGAACCTGGAAGGAGTCTGGCAATGACATCATTGTTACCATGCCTATGCCAATGATGAGCCTTGAGACAGTGACCACCTTTGACGGAGAGAAATGCGTAAAGAGCATCAACACCATAACCTGCCCTACAGCCGAGATGGCCAAGGCTATCTACCAGGATACCATTGAAGACGATCCTGAGGTTGCAAAGTCTGCCAAACTTGACGGCAACAAGGTTATCGTTGACAATACAGCCGAGATGGTTGAGACCACAAAGACAGATTATCTGGCTGGAATTTCCATGATTTGCAAGAAAGTTGAATAATCTTTAAGCACTATTAACCTGAAGGCGCGCCCGTGCGGGCGCGCCTTCATTGTTTATTGGCATTTTTGTAATACCTTTGCAATGACATATTGATACAACCTGATGACAGAATTTGAAATGATTGCCAAAACCTTCCTAGGACTGGAAGAGGTACTGGCAAAAGAGTTGATTGAGCTGGGAGCCAACGATATCCAGATTGGCAACCGCATGGTTTCATTCACAGGAGACAAGGCGCTCTTGTACAAGGCAAACTTTCACCTGCGTACGGCAATACGCATCCTGAAGCCATTCCTGCACTTTAAAGCCGATTCTGCCGATGAGGTCTATGAGATATGCAAGAAGCGTGTCGATTGGGATCAGTTCATGGGCATCGGCAACAGTTTTGCCGTTGATGCTGTAGTAAATTCTGAGGATTTCAAGCACTCAAAGTTCGTGGCATACCGCGTCAAGGATGCCATTGCAGACTATTTCCGTGAGAAGACCGGCAAGCGCCCTAACGTTAGCGTTGCCAATCCTGACATAACTTTCCACATACATATTTCACACGATGACTGCTCACTGTCACTTGACAGCAGCGGTGAGTCGCTGCACAGACGCGGATACCGCCAGGATACCATGGAGGCTCCTTTGAATGAGGTCCTGGCTGCCGGCATGCTGCTTCTGGCAGGCTGGGACGGCCAGACTGACTTTGTTGACCCAATGTGCGGTTCAGGAACACTGCCTATTGAGGCTGCCCTGATTGCACGTAACATGGCTCCGGGTCTGTTCCGCACCAAGTATGCCTTTGAAAAGTGGAATGACTTTGACAAGGATCTGTTTGAGAGCATCTACAACGATGACTCTGAGGAACGTGAATTCACCCATAAGATATACGGATTTGATAAGGATCCAAAGGCTGTGGCTGTTGCAAAGCGCAATGCCAAGGCTGCGAGCCTGGCTGACACAATCTCATTTGAAACACAGGACTTCAAGGACTTCAAGCCGGTAACAGAGAAGACACTGATGGTTACCAACCCTCCATACGGTGAGCGTCTTAACCCAGATGACCTTATGGAGACATACCAGATGATTGGTGAGCGCCTGAAGAACGCCATGAAGGGCAGCGAGGCATGGATTATAAGCTACAAGTACGAGTGTTTTGACAAGATTGGCCTGAAGCCGTCGGCCAAGATTCCGCTCTTCAACGGTGCACTTCCTTGCGAACTGCGCAAGTATGAAATCTTTGAGGGCAAGTACAAGAACTTCCGTGAAGAGGGTCAGGAGCTGAAGAAGGACGATGCCGGCAGCCG
This sequence comes from Bacteroidaceae bacterium, assembly GCA_024398535.1. Lineage (GTDB taxonomy): Bacteria > Bacteroidota > Bacteroidia > Bacteroidales > Bacteroidaceae > Colenecus. The sequence goes on along the minus strand of JAKSIY010000027.1, from coordinate 8,350 downwards.
TCGCGGAACGACACTGCGCCAGCAGGCCCGCCGCGCAGAGAAGCTTGCCGCCCGTGAGGCAGAGCTTGATGCATCCAATACAGAGGCAGCAGACTCTCTGCCGCAAAGACGTTCTTTCAGCCGTGACCGTGGTAAGTCCTTTGACAGGTCAGCCCGCACCAACAGCGGCACTCGCTCAGGCTCAAGAGGCGGTTCGCGTACAGGTGGAGCACCATCATACAGGAAGAACTTCTCAGACGGAGCAGAGCACAGCTTTCACAGAGATACAGACAGACGTCCGGAAAGAAACTTCGGTGAGAAACCGGAGAGAAAGAGTTACGCAGAGAAGAAAAGCTTTGGTTCACCAAGCCGTGGAGTCGGAAAGAGTTTCGGAGGCGGCGACAGAAAGAGCTTCGGAGGTGCAAAGAGAGGCTTCTCTGGAAGGAAAAGAGATTAAACAACAATAAGATATAATGAAAATCCTTCTGCTTGGTTCAGGCGGCCGCGAACATGCGCTAGCCTGGAAGATTGCACAGAGCCCAAAGGTTGAGAAGCTGTTCATTGCTCCAGGCAATGCCGGCACGAACCAGTGTGGTGAGAACGTTGACATGAAGGCCGATGACTTTGAGGGCATCGGCAAGTTTGTACTTGCAAACGGCATTGATATGGTCGTTGTAGGACCTGAAGACCCACTGGTAAAGGGTATCTATGACTACTTCAAGACAACAGAGAGCCTTAAGGCCATACCTGTAATAGGTCCATCAAAAGAGGCTGCCCAGCTTGAAGGCAGCAAGGACTTTGCCAAGCAGTTCATGATGCGCCACGGCATACCAACTGCTGCTTACCAGACATTTACGGCCAATCAGCTTGAAGAGGGTCTTAAGTTCCTTGAGACTCTTGAGGCACCGTACGTGCTTAAGGCCGATGGTCTCTGCGCCGGCAAGGGCGTACTGATCCTGCCTACTCTTGATGAGGCAAAGGCTGAACTCAAGGAGATGCTGGGCGGCATGTTCGGTCAGGCAAGCGCACGCGTTGTCATTGAGGAGTTCATGAGCGGCATTGAGTGCTCTGTATTCGTGCTGACAGACGGCAAGAACTACAAGATTCTGCCTGAGGCCAAGGACTACAAGCGCATCGGCGAGGGTGACACAGGTCTGAATACCGGTGGTATGGGCTCAGTAAGCCCGGTTCCATTTGCCACCAAGGAGTGGATGCAGATGGTTGAGGACCGCATCATCCGTCCTACCGTTCAGGGTCTGGCTGCAGACGGCCTTGACTACAAGGGATTCATCTTCTTTGGCCTGATCAACGTGAAGGGTCAGCCAAAGGTAATTGAGTACAACTGCCGCATGGGTGACCCGGAGACTGAGACCGTAATGCTGCGCATCAAGAGTGATCTTGTTGACCTGCTTGAGGGTGTTGCGCAGGGCAATCTGGCAGAGCGCACCATTGAGTTCGATGACCGCTCAGCCGTATGCGTCATGCTGGTTTCAGGCGGTTATCCTGGCCACTATGAGAAGGGCTTCCCAATCAGTGGCATTGAGAACGTTCAGGGCAGCGTAGTCTTCCACGCAGGCACAAAGGCCGATGCAGAGGGACGCGTACTGACCGCAGGCGGCCGTGTGATAGCAGTGAGCTCATACGGAAAGGACAAGGCAGAAGCACTGGCCAAGTCATTTGAGGGCGCCCGCAAGATTGAGTTTGAGGGCCGTCAGTTCCGTCGTGACATTGGTGCAGACCTTTAATTCTAGGACAAAGTATTTTTTCCGTGATATGAATTACAAGAACATTAACCGCATTTTGGGCTGGGTGGTGTTTGCCATTGCTGCAATCACCTACTGTATGACCATTGAGCCTACAGCCAGCTTCTGGGATTGCCCAGAGTTCATTACTACAGGCTACAAACTTGAAGTTGGACATCCACCTGGCGCACCTATCTTCATGCTCACCGCAAACCTGTTCAGCCACTTTGCAAAGGATCCTGGTCAGGTTGCAATGATGGTGAATATCATGTCTGCACTGCTCAGTGCACTCTGTATCCTGTTCCTTTTCTGGAGCATCACCTATCTTGCAAAGAAGCTTGTTACTGAAGACGGCAAAGAGCCGGACATGTGGCAGACAATTGCCATCATGGGAGCCGGCATAGTGGGTTCTCTTGCATACACCTGGAGTGACACATTCTGGTACAGTGCCGTTGAGGGCGAGGTCTATGCCTACTCTTCATTCTGCACGGCAGTGACTTTCTGGCTGATACTCAAGTGGGAGGAGTCATGCGACCAGCCTCACAGTGACCGTTGGCTGGTTCTGATTGCTTACCTGATTGGTGTTTCCGTGGGCGTTCACCTGCTGAACCTGCTGTGTATCACCGCCATTGTACTGGTTTACTACTTCAAGAAGAGTGCAAAACCATCATACAAGGGTGGCTTCATAGCATTCTGCATAAGCGGTGTGCTTATTGCTGCAGTGCTGTACGGTATTGTTCCTGGCATCGTGAAGGTGGGCGGCTGGTTTGAACTTCTGTTCGTGAACGGCCTTTCACTGCCATTCAACTCAGGTCTGATTGTATATATCATTCTGCTGGTAAGTGCAATCGTATGGGCTGTATTTGAGAGCCAGAAGGGAACGAACGAATTCAGGATGTACCTTTCATTCATTGTCACACTGGCACTGACAGGTATTCCTTTCTACGGACACACAGCAATGGGTGTTGTGGGCGGCATCGTCGTCCTGGGCATCATTGCCGTATATCTGTTCGGCAAGTTCATTGCTTCACAGTACAAGCCGTCTGCAAGGGTTCTGAACACAATCATGCTCTCTGTTATGATGATTACCATCGGTTATTCATCATACGCACTGATTGTGATCCGTTCTACTGCAAATCCACCTATGGACCAGAACTCGCCTGAAGATATCTTTACTCTTGGTGACTACCTGGGTCGTGAGCAGTATGGTACACGTCCTCTGTTCTATGGACAGACATACGCCAGCCAGCCTGCAATCCACTATGAAAACGGTGGTTACAGATACGAGTTCACCACTGATGGCAAGATCTACGGACGTAAGGAGAAAGAATCGGCCGATGAGAAGGACAGTTACTACGTACAGGATGAGAAGCGCTCATACAAGTACGCCCAGAACATGTTCTTCCCACGTATGTACAGCCCTGATTCAAGACACAAGGAGCAGTATATTGCCTGGTGCGGCGGCATCAAGGGCAAGACCGTGATGTACAACACCGGTGACGGTCAGGTCAAGCTGACCATTCCTACCCAGGCAGAGAACCTGAAGTTCTTCATAAAGTATCAGGTCAACTTCATGTACTGGCGTTACTTCATGTGGAACTTTGTCGGAAGACAGAATGACATTCAGGGTAACGGCGAGATTCACAAGGGTAACTGGATTACCGGCATCAACTTCATTGACACGATGCTGGTAGGTGACCAGCGCCTGATGCCTGAGTCATTCAAGGGCAAGGGACGCAACGTATTCTATGGACTTCCACTGATTCTGGGTCTGCTGGGTCTGTTCTGGCAGGTCGGCAAGGGCAGGAAAGGTACCCAGCAGTTCTGGGTAGTTCTGTGCCTGTTCTTCATGACAGGTCTGGCAATTGTGCTCTACCTGAACCAGACTCCTCTGCAGCCAAGAGAGCGTGACTACGCATACGCAGGTTCATTCTACGCCTTCAGCATCTGGATTGGTCTGGGTGTGACTGCACTTGCTGAGGCCCTGAGAAAGGTCGCCGGCAACAAGGCATCGGCTGTGATTGCCTCTCTGGTATGTCTGCTGATTCCTATCCAGATGGTAGGTCAGACCTGGGACGACCATGACCGCAGCGGCCGCTACACATGCCGTGACTTTGGCCAGAACTACCTGATGACAATGCAGGAAGAGGGTAACCCTATCATCTTCAGCAACGGTGACAACGACACATTCCCTCTGTGGTACAACCTTGACACTGAAGGCTACCGCACCGATACACGTGTATGCAACCTGAGCTACCTGCAGACAGACTGGTACATTGACCAGATGAAGCGTCCTGCATACGATTCTCCAGCCGTTCCTATTGAATACGGAAGAATTGACTATGAGACAGGTACCAATGACTTCATTCCAATTGACCCAAAGAGCAAGGCACAGCTGCTGAAGCAGGCCAAGACCCAGGCAGAGATTGACAGGGTCTATGACTCATTCGAGCTGAAGAACGTCCTTGAGTACTGGGTAAAGAAGTACCACATAATTCCTACTGATACAATCTGGTTCACTCTTGACAAGCCGGCCATCATGCGTTCAGGTATGCATATTCCAGAGGAGTATGTAGGTGAGACCGATGAGGAGACGATGCAGAATATGCCAGACAAGATGGTAATCTCACTGAAGGGCAAGTCAACACTCATGAAGAATGAGCTGATGATGCTTGAGATGCTGTGCTACTGTAACTGGGAGCGTCCTCTCTACATGGCCATTACCGTTGCAAATGACATGCACCTGAACATGAATGCAAACTTTGTGCTTGAGGGTATGGCATACCGCATAACTCCGTTTGACTATAAGGAACTGGGCTATGTAGAAGATACCAGATATGACTTCTACATTGATACGGACAAGATGTACAAGAACCTCATGAACTTCAAGTTCGGAGGTCTGGACAATCCTGACCTTTATCTTGATGAGACTATCAGACGTATGTGCTACTCAACACGCCGTCTGTATGCCCAGCTGGCATTCCAGCTTATCAAGGAGGGTAAGTCAGACAAGGCTCTTGAGGTACTTGACCGCATAAATGAGGCCATCAACCCGGATCTGCTGCCACACGACTACATCTGCTACTCAACTGAGATGGCCCGATGCTACAAGGCACTGGGTGAAGTCCAGAAGGCCAAGGACATCATGCTACCTATGGCCGAGGAGTACCTTTCAATGATGCACTGGTTCCTTTCACTCGATGACAGGAGGCTGATGCTCATTGCAGAGGACTGCAACGAAACTGCAAAGATCCTGTACAAGAGCATTCTGCCTCTGCTTCAGGATTGCATTGATGAAGATGTCTTCAAGGAAACAATGACACTCTTCAACAATATGTATCAGGAGTTCAGAAACAGAATCAGCTAATGATAGTAGAGAGATCTTCTGCCATTCTGAAGCATATATTCAGAGACGCAATCTACAGGAAAGACCCGTCAGACCACTCAGTCTATCTGACGTTCGACGACGGGCCTATTCCTGAGGTTACGCCCTGGGTTTTGGATATACTTGACAAATACGGCATAAAGGCCACCTTCTTCATGGTAGGTGACAATGTCCGCAAGCATCCAGAGGTGTTCCAGATGGTAAAGGAGCGTGGGCACAGGATAGGTAACCATACCTTCAATCACCTGCGTAGCCTTAGGGTTCGCACACCGGACTACATTGACAACATTGACAAATGCAAGTCCTACTTCAACACGGATCTTTTCAGGCCTCCGCACGGACTGATGCGTCCATGGCTGTACAACTATGTCAAGGAGTACTACAGAATTGTATTCCATGACCTGGTAACCAGGGATTACGCTCCGCGTCTCTCACCTGACGACATTCTGAACAACGTGAAGAAATACACGCGTAACGGTTCAATAATTGTATTCCACGACTCCCTGAAGTCATGGGACAGACTTGAGAAGGCACTTCCTGCCTCTATTGAGTGGCTCCTGGAACAGGGATATGAATTCAAGGCACTATGAGTACTGTCATCTATCCGTCACCGGTTTTCGGACCGGTTCACAGTCGCAGGCTTGGTGTATCACTGGGCATAAACCTGATGCCCTCTGACGGCAAGATCTGCACATTTGACTGTGCCTACTGCGAATGCGGTCTGAACCATGACTTCCGGCCAAAGCAGCACAGACCTACCACTGAGCAGGTACTGCAGGTTCTGGAAGAGCGCCTTTCACACATGAAGGAGCACGGCCCGGAACCTAACGTACTGACCTTTGCAGGAAATGGAGAGCCCACAGCACACCCTGACTTTCCGGCCATAGTTGACGGAGTCATTGCCCTGCGTGACAGGTTTTTTCCCGATGCAAGGATCAGCGTGCTGAGCAATGCCACCAGAATCACTGACCCTAAAGTATTCCAGGCCCTTCTGAAGGTTGACAACAACATCCAGAAACTGGATACTGTCAATGAAGAGTACATACGTCTGCTGGATGCACCGGTAGGACACTATGACCTTAAGGCCATAATCGATGCCCTAAAGGCATTTGACGGCCACGTCATAATCCAGACAATGTTCCTGGGCGGCACGCTGGACGGTAAGGATGTTGACAACACCGGTGACCGCTATGTGGAGCCATGGCTTGACGTTGTGGAGTCCATACATCCTGAAAAGGTGATGATTTACACCATTGACCGTGAAACACCGGTGACAACGCTGCAGAAGGCATCGCACGATGCCCTTGACAAAATACTTGACAAGCTTAAGCAAAGAGGTCTTGATGCATCGGCCTCTTACTGAAAACAGACATACATGAGAAGAGTACTGGCAACCTGTCTTGCCGCAGCATGGCTTGCGATGCCTGCAGCGGCACTGGACAACAAGACAATAGCACATCAGATTGACAGCATAGTAAAGAACACTTTGCCCGCAGGAACAGAAGCTGCAATTGCAGTCTGGGACATGGCTGCCGATACCGCAGTTTACCTGCTCAGCCAGGATGTGCTGTGCCGTCCGGCATCGACCATGAAGGTGCTCACCTCATACTGCGCGCTCTCTACACTGGGCGCAAACTACTCATTTGACACGAAAGTCTGCGCCACCGGCCAGATTGGGGCCGACGGAACCCTTGACGGAGACCTTTATATTATAGGTGGATTTGATCCGGAGCTGATGGAGTCAGACCTGAAGAGACTGGTCCAGGAGCTGTATGACAAGGGGCTACGCAGAATCAGCGGCAAGGTCATTGCAGACGTGTCGGCAATGGATTCCGTCTATTGGGGCAGCGGATGGGTCTGGGACGATACTCCGTCAAGCTTTCAGCCGTACGTTTCACCGCTGATGTGTCATGGCGGATTTGTGGGTGTTTCACTTAAGCCGGGCGTCAAGGGAGGGGCCGCAAACGTCACCGTCATTCCGGAATCAAAGTACTACAGCATTGATAACCGCTCACGTACCAGCGACAGCAAGGCAGGGCCTGTAAAGGTTACACGTGACTGGCTCCACAATGAAAACACAATCATTGTCAAAGGAAATGTCACAAAGGCACAGAGCACCGAACTGAACCTGTTTGACTCTGACAAGTTTACCTTCTGCCTGTTCACCGAATATCTGCAGAAACAGGGAATCGGCTTCAATGGCACAGACTGGGGAACCTGTCCCGGTAATGCTGCAGAGCTGACCAAGGCTTCGCACTCACTGAAGTATGTAATGAAGGAGGCCCTGAAAGAGAGCAAGAATCTGAATGCTGAATGTATGTTCCTGCAGGCTGCACGCAGCCGCTACCCAAAGGATATAAGTTTTGAGAAGGCTGCAAAGTATATGACTGATTTCTACAAGCGGGCCCTGAAGAACCAGACGCGTCCGTTCAACGTTGCTGACGGCAGCGGGCTCTCAGTCTATGACTACATTCCTGCCCAGATGTTCATTGATGTCCTGAGGCTCATATACAGCCAGCAGGAGACTTTTGACATCATCTACGACTGCATGCCCATCAACGGATATGACGGCACTCTGCGCGGCAGAATGATAGCAAAGCCGCTTGCCGGCAAAGTTCACGCCAAGACCGGCTCCGTTACAGGCGCCTGCACTCTGTCCGGATACGCTACGGGCGCTGACGGACGTCTGCTGGGCTTTGCCATACTGAATCAGGGCGCCGTCACCATGTCAGCCAGCCGCAAGGTCCAGGACGCCATCTGCACCGTCCTTTGCCAGTAACCCTCTACCCACACCGCTTCTCATCGAAGCGCACCCGCTCTCAGCGTGCGCTTTTGCCGAGTGCGGGGGTATTTCTTTTGCCGCGAGTGTGTTGGCCGAGTGCGGGGTATTTCTTTTGCGTGTGTGCTGGTATTTTCCTTCTGCGCATGCGTTTTTCCGTGTGCATTTTCAAGTGCGGGGGTATTTTCTGGTTTTCGCCAAAGAAGGAAACGCAAATCTGCCTTAGGAGGTGTGTGGCGTGCCCTAGCGTTTCCTTACCCCCTGAAATAGGCCCTAAGGGAACGCATAACGCACCCAGAAGCCCCAGAACGCCACTGTGCGTTTCCTTGTTTGGCGAACTACGGAAAACAGAGAAATACCAACGCACACAGTTAACAGACAATACACTTTGCACGCGGGAAAAATGGCAATGCCGCAGGATGCGTCTTTCGCAAGCGAGCGCGTCTAGGGAGCGCCGTTAAGAAA
>JAKSIY010000026.1 GCA_024398535.1 Bacteroidaceae bacterium | reverse complement strand
GTCATTAACACATTTCTTTATGCTCTCTCCCAATTCTTTTGTAGAGGTGTTGGGGAACAAAGCAAGAACCTGATTTTTGTACTCCATAAGTATTGGGTACAACTGACAATAATAGGCAGCAATGAAGAACCACTGGTTAGGGCAGTAGGTCGAAAGATCCGAAGATGCTTTTACGATAGATGTATAACGTAAGAAGGTGTATTTGTCTCCATCTTTATGGGTCAAAACATACTCCTTGAATGCTTGCGGTAACTCGACGTCTCGCTCTACAAACTGCGAGTCAAAGTTATTGATTGTGTTCTCAATAAATTCATGTAGGTTGATTAACTCCATATTCAAGCATTTAATAGTTGTTTTACAATTTCCATTGCAATTCTTTTTATTACCGGCACAGCCACGCTATTCCCAAATTGATGGTATGCTTCTTTCTTTGAAACAACAATACGGAAAGGTATTTGTTCGTGTGTTGTCAAATTACTTTCGAAGTTTTCCCATCCATTACCATGAATGTTATACCCTTGCAATCTACCAGCTTCCGTAGGGGTAAGTTTTCTCGGATTCAATCCAAATTCAGATTGGTCAATTAGAATTTCACTTCCGTCCTTCCAGTAACGTGCCGATATTGTACTACAGTAAGTTGCATCAGGAGTAAATAAAGAATACCCAAAGCCTTTTCCGTTAGCTTTGTTCCGTTTTTTTCTTTCTTGGTGTCCTATCCACATACGATTGGAGATGGTAACAATGCTATTTCTGTCTTCAGGATTGTCTAAAGCTTCACGCGGTTCGAAGATGTCTTTAATATGAGTCTCTATGCAATTCTCTTTGGCATCCTCTTTTGAATAAATGCTGTTACCTTCTCTGTCAATACCATAGGGAAAGTTAAATTCGCCATTGGGTAGTTGTTCTTTGTCCCATGCAATAATAAATAGGCGCTCTCTATTTTGTGGAACGCCGAAGTATTTCGCATTCAGTACCTCTACCTTGTACCCATAGTTCAGCTCACCAAGAGTCGCTAAAATAACTCTTAAGGTATTTCCCTTATCATGTAGTTTTAGACCCTTTACATTTTCCATGAATAGAACCTTGGGAGCGTGACCATGCTCTTTTTTATACTTGACGATATTTGCGATATTAAAAAATAATGTACCTCTTGTGTCTTCAAACCCTCGTTTCAAACCTGCTATAGAAAAAGCTTGGCAAGGAAAGCCTCCACAGCAGACGTCAAAATCCGGAATGTTTTGTGGATTGGCGTCGTTGATATCCTCATTGAAATACTTGTATCTTCCTTCTTCGTCTTTTTCGAATAACTTAGGCTCAATTTCATTATAGTTCGCTTCGTAAGATATTCTTGCATATTTATCCCATTCACTAGCGAATACACATGTTCCTCCAACGGAATGCATTGCCTGATGGAAACCGCCAATGCCGGCAAATAAATCAATAAATGTAAATTCCTTTTCCTTCACTTCGCTTTATCGTTTAATAAAGCGTGGAGGCTAATGCACAAAAAACTGCGGTGGCTCTGGACAAGCCTTCATAGAGTTCATGCAATAGCCACCCACGCTGTGATTTGTAATTCTTGTCACAACGGGACAGCGATGCATCAAACTTCTCTATGAATTCTTATGTTAGATTGTCCAGATCTGCGCAGTTAGAGAATGACGTCTTACACTCTGTCGAGTATGCTGCTTATAGGAGCAGCGGCCTTATTATATCTTGTATATCCTTTAGACCCAGAGTTCTCCATTATGGGCATTTGCAGTGAGACCCCAACAGGTGTTTCTGGTGCCCTCGCTTGTCTTGCTCCATGTCTGGAGCGGAACTCTTATGGTCTCGATGCTTTTGGGCATTCATCGGTAAAACTATCGTCCGTCAATACCCTAATACGGACTTGGGTTGTATTATTCTCGTGCGATACAAACAAAAAAGCGCAGGTATTGCATCTAACCCGTCCATAGTTCCAGGCCCTAGGATAGCCTTACCAGTGACGAGTAGATACAGATACCCACGCTTAAGTTGATATATAGCGACACCCGTAACGTGTGCCGTGAGGGTACAATATACCCTCAGACACACAACGGGGCTTGTCTATGCAACTCACCCGTGGCATCCTCTCCACAATGTCCTTGACTGGTAATTCTGAATTTCCTAGGTTCGGAACTAGCAAGTGACAAAGCGTTGATGACGCCTTTAATATATGTAACACCTGAACTTCGTGAGAAGACAGGATTTTATTAGCACTCGCTTGTGCTCAGTTTTACTCAATCAGTTTTGCGCCTTGATGAGCGTTGGGCGTGTATGTTAATTTCTGAACTTGACGATACAGTCAATGCAGACAGGTGTATCAGATGACTGCTCCACAAAGACATTGGCAGGATGCATATCCTCAAGATGGAGTCGGGACGAGATGTAGTTTACTCCATTACCATCTCCATTATCGGAGAAGCTTTTTTCGCTAACCATCGCGTCTATCTCTGCTTTAGTGGCAAGTCGCTTGCACTCAGCGTATGGTTGGGTCAAGATGATACGGAAAAGCCCATCGGAATCTCGGGTAAAACCAATGACGCGCATAATGGTTTGAGGGAAGAGGTAGTTGTGGAGCGCTATGGCCTCAAGTGCTCTTCCGAGTGTGGCATAGATGGATGTGCGAAGTTTGATGACATGTGTATCACCCGTACGCCCATACACTTTTGACTCAGCTCCCTGTGCCATCATAGGGCCGTACTTGGATTGCAGCCATTCCTCTGCCTCAGGTATCCATACGCCCTTGGCTTCTGCCCATCGCTGAAGTTGCCTCTCTTGTGCCTCGTCTATCTGCCAGTTTGCTGGCGGAGTTTTGCTTCCTGAAGCATCGCTACTTGCGCTAAGGCTTTCTCTCGCGAAATCACATACGGCGAGCGACCCAATGAGGAGCGGACCAGCCGAGCAGACTCCTGCATGTTCTGGTTGATTAAATCGTAGAAGGTCTCTTGTGCCATCTTGTATGTTGTTTATGTAATTATCTATCAGTTGTAATGTATGTGGCGTAAAGCCGTTGTATTTTATAGAAGTGAACACTCTATCCAAGTCTGTTGGAAGGAATTTTTCTTTGTGGCTCAGATGTTCAGTCGTATTCCAATCAGGCTCATGGTGGCAGACAACATCAATCACTTCTCGCATCTCCTTATCGCTAAGGCCAAGTCCGCTGAGCTGCAGTTCCTCATAGACGTCCAGTGTCCAACGAGGATCTATCAGCTTCGTCCAGCCTCGTTCCTCAAGGTAGAGCAATCCGTTTCTGATATTGTCGTTATTCATATTGAAGGTTCTCTATGTTATGCGGATGTTACTCCGTGTTATTGCATTTGTCGGCATTTTTCGTCTTGTATTATCCTCGAATGCGCAATCCCGTGTAAATTTACAGCATTTTCCCGAATACATTGTGTAACAGGCCGACTTTCTTTGCCGTTCCAGCAGTGGGTTGTTCGTAAGAGATAGAGACTGTGCCGGCCCAAATGCCTTACTTAGCTATGGCTTTCCATATATCTATGACATTTTTTGAGTGAAAATGTGCTTTTTATGTTATTAATGATGTACTTTTGCCGTACAGATGGTGTGTATGTGCGGTAAATGGACAGGCTAAGAGCATCATCAGTAGAATAAGAACAAATAATTAATATAGAGAATGTCATCAATCAGGACGAATCCTGCCGCTAGTGCCCAGTTCGCAGAACTGTTAAACGGATGGAACCGCGAGACGGCTTATCTTTCTGTTGGCAATTTCAATAACAAATATTTTGATGAGATTGTCCTTATGAAGGAGGATGCTGTTCCGTATATCTATGAAGAATTGAAGAAAGGTCCGACTCTTCTTGTACATGCACTTGACCGCATCTATCCTGGTAAGGTCCAGTGTGATGGCTATGTACCCCTCACGACCATCTGTAACGTATGGCTAAATATACTGAGCAAGATCGTAGAACCCTGATAGAGTGGTTTCCCTCGCTCAAGAGTGACTCAAATTGAGTACTGATACGCCAGTCTTTCCTCGCCGTTCCAGCAGTGGATTATTCCGCAGTAACTGAAACCGGCTTTTGCGACAATTGTTTGCATTACTCTGTTGTCACGATGAGTGTCGATGCGTGTACTTCTTTGTATTACCTTTGCAGATATGAAAAGAGTAAGGATTATTTCATTGGTGCTGGGCATCGCGCTGCTTGCCGGCTGTAAGGATAGGAATGTGGCTCAGAATGAGCAACTTGTTGAAATGCAGACAACTGCGGGTACAATTGTGCTGAAATTGTATAACGAGACACCTTTGCATCGCGACAATTTCCTGAAGCTGGTCGATGACCATGTCTATGACAGCCTGCTGTTTCATCGCGTCATTCAGGATTTCATGATCCAGGGTGGGGACATTGCCTCTAAGGATGCCCTTCCAGGAGCGTTTCTTGGGGAGAACGACCTGCCATATACCGTTCCGGCCGAATTCCGCATCGACAAGGGCATATATCACAAAAGAGGTGCGCTGGCGGCTGCGCGTGAAGGCGATGACGTTAATCCGCAGAAGGCCAGCAGCTCAACTCAGTTCTACATTGTCTGGGGCCGCACTTTCGACGAAGAAGGGCTGAATCGCGTGCAGGAGCGCATTGATGAAATGACCGATGGCGCTACCAAACTGACCGATGCCATGAAGCAGACCTACAAGACCGTTGGCGGCACTCCGCACCTTGACGGATCATACACGGTCTTCGGTGAAGTGGTGCAGGGCCTTGAGGTGGTTGACTCTATCCAGCGCGCTATGACCGATGCCAACGACCGCCCACTCACCGACATTCGCATCCTCTCCGCCCGCCGCCTCTCTGGTCACTAGTGTGGAAAATGACTATCCCTTCCTGAGCAGGATTCAGCTAACTGGCTTCCGGCCTATGTCGCTGTTGTCCAATTTTTGTGCCCACACCAGAATTGATGATTTTCCTATGAAGCCCGTCATTATCTTGGGATGTATCTTCTTCTTTGAAATCTAACATATCCACTATTGTGGAATTCTCGTTTGTAGTATTGGCAGTTGGCTTCTCGGTTGTCACATGTCCATACTTTATATGGCGTTTTCTGTTTGGTTAATCCTTCGTATTTCAGGATTCTATGTCCAACTTTACACCAAGGACACGGATCCAGGTTTGATGCAGCTGCTACGTTCATCTCGCACACAAATGGTGATGGCGTTTCTGAATTGTATAGAACTACAGTGTGTACTTTAGCTCGCGTGATTCCAACATAGAATACACGACGCTCTTCTGCGTACTCATAGTGTTCGGGGGCACTGAGAACATAATCGAGAATTGGATCATCTGAAACAAGAGACGGGAACCCGTATAATCCGCTGTTGCAGTTGATCATAAATACATAATCAGCTTCAAGGCCTTTAGAGCTGTGAATTGTCATGAATTTGACTTTCCTTCCCGAAATAGCTAGTGCGACGCTTCCGTCATTCGGGTTGAATTCCATTTTGAATTCAGATGAGATGGATTTTACATCATATGAATATCTGGATATGATATAAACAGATTTGTCTGCAGGAACTCTTTCTACCATTCTGGCAATCTTTGATTGTAGTTCTTGGTTATTTCTGTAGCTTACAAAACTCAATTTAGTTTCTGGAGGATTATCTGTTCTGGCGTGAACTGATTTCTTCTTTTGAAGTGGGTTTTGCTGTACAAATTCTGATGATTTTTCAATCAAAGGATTACCAAAACGGTATGTCGTTTCAATCTTGCATTCTTCAGTGTAACCGAAGTACTTTGAGAATTCGGAAAAAAGGGACAAGTCACTACCTGTAAAGCGGTAGATAGACTGCCAGTCATCTCCTACACAGTAGAGCTTTGTATGTGGCATATCTGACCGTAGTGACTGGAGAAACTTGTATCGGTCAACAGATATGTCTTGAAATTCATCAACAAGAATGTATTCATACTTTTGATCCCACTTGCCTTCGTTGCAGTATCTGGTTGCCTTTATGATAACATCTGTGAAATCCATTTCTTTGCGGTCAGAAAGCTCTTTCTGGTATCCTTCCCATAAAGGCTTTATTATGTGGTCTATGACATAAACGTTACGGGTGGCTAAATTACTCTTTGCTGTATCACGTATCTGACTCAGATCCTTTCCGTTTGCTTTTACAAGATAAATGAAGCTCTGGGTCATTTGCATTAAGGCATTTTCAAGATTTTTGTTTCTGGTGAAAATTTTCTCAATCAATTCATCTTTTGTGGGTTCGTTAATTGGAACTCCTGCCATCTCCAGTAGTTCTCGAAGTCGTCTTCGGATATTCCCGTTATGGAAGTCTGCGCTGGTTGTATGAATGAGTTTTGTCTGATGTTCCTGGTGTAATTTCTCTTTCCAGATAATACCTTCATGATATTTTTGATTTGCTCCATACCAACCGTTTATATCTGTCTTGCCAAACCATTTTGGAACTTGACCAGTTGAATTGAGAGCATAGTGCTCCAGATACAATGTTTTTTCATTGCCATCCTTGTCTTTGTAGTAGATGGTGAAGTCAGGTTTGTACTGACGATATTCTTCTGTCAATGTCTCAAATATGTAAGGTTCCTCATATTTGAATGATACTCCTAATTCCGTAAGGTAACTACAAATCTTTTTCTCCTCTTCACTTTTTGTATTGATGACTTTTCCATCCATGTCCGTGTATAACGCAGTTATGCCGTTCTTCTTACGGTCGCGATAGTATTCTGCTGCGTCTTGGTATTCGTGTTCTGATTTGACCAGTGATTTGTAATCGGTAAGGTAGTTCAGAATTGCTTCGCGAAATTCTGGACTTTCCAAACTGTTATAGAACACTTTCGTGAATAGATTGTTGTCGGCTATTGATGGCTTGGCATTCTCAACTCTTGCAACTATGTTCATGGCCAGTTTATGAAATGTCATACATGACAATCCCGTGCCTAATAGTCTTTGTGTTAATTCTTCTGATGCTTTGTGTGTGTACGTTATTGTTAAAATACGGTTGGGTTTTACGTTCCTCTGATGGACAAGATATAGTAACTTGCCTATCATTGTGGAGGTCTTTCCACTACCAGCGCTACTGATTACTAAACAATTGTCTTCTAATTTGACAATTGAATTACGTTGCTGGGTGTCAAGTGGGTAGTCCAAAGCTGTATCAAAGAATTCCTGCTGTTTGATAAGCTCCTCAGAAGTGAACTTTTTATTATGCTCTTGTCTTAAGGATTCAATGGTAGATAGGGCGGAAGATAGTGTTACAGCTTCTTCACCGACTTTTTCCAATATGTTCCTGTTTTTGAGGTCAGAAAGTTCTTTCATCAACTCAGAAGTATCTTCTTTGAGTTGGTTCTTTTCCGAGTCTGTGAAGTAATGATTCGGTGCCAATAATCCATTGTTTAAGTAATCTAATTGGCTCTGGCATTTTTCTTGAATTATATCAAATGATTCTTCGGGCTTCTGGCTTGGAGCATCGTCTGTTTTCTTGTTTGTTGGTTTCTTCGTATGTAGCGACCTCCTTATTCCCGCATAGAGAATAATCGATGCAAGAATGATGACTGCAATAAGTATGTCTGATCCCAATCTCATCACTATCTGTTTGACTCCTTCGTATTATGCAAAGATATGTATTTCCTCATTCTCTAGACCATGGCACTTGCGAGAAAAAAGGTAATCTGGTCTTGGATGCCCATATCCAATTCTTTCCCGCCAACGTGGGTGACATTGGTATTGTTTCTGACGCGTGTGAGCGGGGGGTATTGTTACGCACATGGCTAACCAGGGGTGTGCGCGACAAAGAATACCATCAGACACGCGGAAACCCCACTCGCTGTCACGCATCTTGGCGAAATCCAGGAAAATCAGTGAGAGTCAGAGCCAATCAGAGAAAAACGTCTTTTCCGCTAGCGTAGGTGACTTGTCTTTTCCGCCAACGTGGGTGACATTGGTATAGTTTATGACGCGTGTGTGCGGGGGTATTGTTACGCACATGGCTAACTATGGGTGTGCGCAACAAAGAATACCATTAGACACGCGGAAACCCCACTCGCTGTCACGCACCTTGGCGAAATCCGGCTAAAGTCAGCGAAAACCAACGAAATCCAGCTAAAGTCAGCGAAAACCAGCGAAAACCGAAGGAAAACGTTACTGGGGGTCAAGGATCACCTGGAAATGAGTTGTTATGGTGCCGGTACCGTGCGCAGGACGGAGGGTGCGGATGGGGAGGAGACGCCAGGAGTCGAGCCAGCAGATCCGGCCGTAGCTGGTCAGGTTCATCTGCAGAAGCTGGGCGCGGTCAGTGTTCGGGGCGCTCATGTTTGAAATGAAATTACCCAGCGAGTAGGTGACAAGGTGTTTCTCCATGCCGTTGCCGGGCAGTATGGCGGTGGGCTGAACCACGTGCGGGTGGGTGCCGACAATGTGGTCTGCGCCGTTGTCTATGAGCCATCTGGCCAGTTCTTCCTGACTGTGGTTCTGGGTGGTATGATACTCTTCTCCCCAGTGCATGCAGACAATGATGCAGTCTGGCTTCATGCTGCGGGCCTTGTGCAGGTCTATGGCTATCTGGGCGGTGTCAATGGTATTCACCACGGCTGTCTTGGGCAGGCTGATGCCGTTTGTGCCGTAGGTGTAGGCCAGCAGGGCAATACTGACTTTGCCGGCGTTTACAAGTAGGGGATAGGTGGCATCGCGCTCCTGCTGGTTCCTATATGTGCCAAGATGGGCTATGCCCAGGCTGTCCAGGACGTCAAGGGTACGTACCAGTCCGGCCGAGCCGCGGTCCATGCAGTGGTTGTTGCAGGTCATGAGCACGTCAAAGCCGCAGTTGGCCAGCGCCTGGGCGTACTGGTCCGGAGCGCTGAAGGCAGGGTAGCCGGAGTAGGGCTCTCCGCCCAGGGTTACCTCAAGATTGCCTATGGCCAGGTCAGCCTGGCTGATTTCTTTCTTCACGCCGTAGAAGCAGTTGTCGTATCTGAAGGAGCCATCCTGCTGACGGGCGGACTCTATCTGAGCCTGATGCTGCATGGCATCGCCAGCAAATATCAGGGAACATTTTTGGGGAACCAGCGTCAGCCAATTCCCCAATAGTACCGTTATGAGCAACAGAGTGCTAATCACTTGTAAATCTCATTCTTACCAGCAAGCAAAGAGATCTACATGAGTGAGCAGATGGACATTGGACCAACACCACCAGGAACCGGTGTTATGAATGAACACTTCTCTGCTACGTTTGCAAAGTCAACGTCACCTGACAGACGGAATCCTGACTTGCGGGTGGCATCGGGCACGCGTGTGGTGCCAACGTCGATGATCACTGCACCCGGCTTGACCATGTCTGCGGTAACAAAGCCCGGCTTGCCAAGTGCGGCAACAATGATGTCAGCCTGCAGGCACTCCTCCTTGATGTTGGCAGTGTGGCTATGGCAGACGGTCACGGTGCAGTCACCTGGATAAGCCTTCTGCATGAGCAGGTTTGCCATAGGCTTGCCCACAATGTTGCTGCGGCCCAGTACGACGCACTTCTTGCCTTTTGTCTCAATGTCGTAGCGCTTCAGAAGCTCCAGGATGCCGTTAGGTGTTGCTGACACAAAGCATGGAAGACCGATGCTCATGCGGCCAACGTTGATTGGGTGGAAACCGTCAACGTCCTTGCGGTAGTCAATGGCCTCTGTAATCTTCTGCTCGTTCATGTGCTTTGGCAGAGGCAGCTGTACAATGAAGCCGTCAACGTCCGGGTCATTGTTCAGTTCCTGTACCTTATCAAGAAGCTCCTGCTCCGTGATGTCGTCCTCAAAGCGGATCAGTGTTGACTTGAATCCGCACTCTGCGCATGACTTTACCTTGTTTGCAACGTATGTCTCGCTGCCGCCGTCATGGCCTACCAGTATGGCTGCCAGATGCGGACGCTTCTGCCCGGCTGCAACCATCTTCTCTACTTCTGCGGCAATCTCCTGCTTAACCTGTATGCTGACTGCCTTTCCGTCAATTATCTGCATAAAACCGTGTTTTTCTGTTAGGTTATCTTCTTCTCATGTTCATGAGTCCCTTTGGAATCTGTGGCAGCTTTGCACCGGCAACGTTCTTCATCATCTTGCGGGTCTCAGAGAACTGCTTGATCATTCTGTTCACCTCTGTCAGCGGCTGACCGCTACCCTTGGCGATGCGGTTGCGCCTTGACGGGTTCTTGTCAAGCAAATCCGGATTGGTACGCTCGGCTGGTGTCATTGAGTAGATCATTGCCTCGATGCCCTTGAATGCATCGTCATTTATGTCAAGGTCCTTGGCAGCCTTGCCAAGTCCAGGAATCATGCCTACAATGTCCTTCAGGTTACCCATCTTCTTGATCTGACCAATCTGCTCCAGGAAGTCGTTGTAGTCAAACTTGTTGCGGGCCATCTTCTTCTGAAGGCGCTTGGCGTCCTCCATGTCAAACTGCTCCTGGGCACGCTCCACGAATGATACAATGTCACCCATACCAAGGATGCGGTCTGCCATACGGTCCGGGTGGAATACGTCAAAGGCATCCATCTTCTCGCCGGTACCCACAAACTTGATAGGCTTGGTCACGACGGTCCTGATTGAGAGGGCTGCACCACCACGGGTGTCACCGTCAAGCTTGGTCAGGATCACGCCGGTAAAGTCAAGTCTGTCGTTGAACTCCTTGGCGGTGTTCACGGCATCCTGACCAGTCATTGAGTCAACTACAAAGAGAATTTCGTTTGGCTGGACTGCCTCCTTGATGGCTGCAATCTCCTGCATCATCATCTCATCTACAGCCAGACGACCGGCGGTATCGATGATAACCACGTCATATCCCTTGGCGCGTGCCTCCTTGATTGCATTCTCTGCAATCTGTACCGGATTCTGGTTACCCGGCTCAGTATATACGGTGACGCCAATCTGCTGGCCAAGGACCTGCAGCTGGTCAATGGCGGCCGGACGGTAAACGTCGCAGGCAGCCAGCAGAGGCTTCTTTGCTCTCTTGTTCTTCAGAAGGTTTGCCAGCTTGGCAGAGAAGGTAGTCTTACCTGAACCCTGCAGACCGGCCATGAGGATGATTGCCGGATGTCCCTTGACGTCAATGTCTGTGGCCTGGCCGCCCATGAGCTCTGCCAGCTCGTCGTGTACGACCTTGATCATCAGCTGACCCGG
The DNA here is from genome assembly GCA_024398535.1 of Bacteroidaceae bacterium. Lineage (GTDB taxonomy): Bacteria > Bacteroidota > Bacteroidia > Bacteroidales > Bacteroidaceae > Colenecus. The sequence goes on along the minus strand of JAKSIY010000026.1, from coordinate 15,571 downwards.
ACGGACAGCAGTGAGCACGTCCATACCCAGGGCCTTCTGCTTTACGGTGTCAGTGAACTGCTTGGCTACCTTGTAGTTGACGTCGGCATCGAGCAGCGCCTTACGTACGTCTTTCAGCGTTTCGGCAACGTTGACCTCGGTGATCTTTCCTTCACCCTTAAGTATCTTAAATGACTTTTCAAGTCTTTCTGATAGATTCTCAAACATCTTGGTCTGTTATGTATTTTTCTTTAAGACTGCAAATTTAGCAAAAAATGTGACTTAACGCCCACACTCTTCAATCATGCGTCGGACACTGGCATTGAATTCTTCTTCACTGAGCAGTTGCTCAAGAGTCAGATGCATGCGGTAGTGCCAGTAGTTGTCCGGGTCGGCAGGCACGTTTATGCGCTCCTCTTCAGGTCTTGGATGACGCAGTTTCCCGTCCGTTGCAAGCCAGTCCTGGATAGGGAATATGGCCAGCATTGAAGGCGATGCCAGATGCTCCAGCAGCAGTCTGCGGCACCTCTTGGGGGTAGCCTCCGGTCTCTTGCCGTCAGCCATGACCGGGCTCTCCTGCTCAAGCCAGCATCTGATTCCGCTCATGTCATGTGACGATGCCGTGCAGACAGACATGTAAGGGTAGGTGGCAGGATCACCCACCTGTACGCCGAATGCCTTTGGCATACGCTGTATCTCAAGTCCCAGCATGCGCAGGTCATCCATGACGCCGGGTACGCACTGCGGTATCATTCCCAGATCCTCTGCGCAGACCACCATGTCCGATGCCGTCACAAGAGCCGGCAGCTTCTGCATGGCTGAATCCTTCCAGAACTGCTCGTGGCGACGGTAGTAGAACTCCTCGTGAATGCGCATGAATGCATCCTTGTCAGTCTGTTCAAGTGACTCGAATACAGTGGTTTCATAACCGGTTATGCGCGGGTGGTAGTAGCCTTTCTGCTTCTCGTCCTCAATGAAAAGGACCTGCGTCTGGTCTGCAGGGTCAGCTGATACTGCATGGGCGTTGTGGTCAAAGCTGAATCCCATGCTGCGTATCTCTTCTGCGCTCATTGGCATTGATGGGTTGAAGTGTCCCATCAGGCCGCTGTTGTATTTGAGCGGAATCTCCCAAATGCGGAAGAATCCCAGCAGATGGTCAATCCTGTAGGCATCAAAGTGGCGTGCCATGTGTCTGAAGCGGTCAATGAACCAGCGGTAACCGGTCTGGGCCATCTTCTGCCAGTTGTAGGTAGGGAATCCCCAGCGCTGTCCGTCGCGTGCAAAGTCATCGGGTGGAGCACCAGCCTGACAGTCCATGTTGAACAGGTCCGGATCCATCCATGCATCTACGCTGTGACGTCCGATGCCTATAGGAATGTCTCCCTTCAACAGGATTCCCCTTGAATTCAGGTACTCCTTGGCCTGACGCAGCTGCCTGTCCAGATGGAACTGGATATACATGTAGTATGACACCTTTATATATGTTGATGATTCCGGGCTGCAGATCTTATCTACTTTCTGCTGGCTGTAGTTTCTGTTTGTGGCTCCCCACTGGCTGCAGTCTGCGGTACGGAAGCGGTCACGGTAGTAGCACCATACGGCGTATGACCTGAGCCAGTAGCCCTCACGCTGCAGGAACTCCTGGAATTCCGGGGTCTGCATGCATCGCTCGCCGTCCTTGAAGTAAAAAATCCTTAGCCAATGCCTCTTGGCACGTAATACCTTCTCATAGTTTACGCCATCCTCTTTGTTCAGAAGGTAGCAGGTGCGGCGGTAGGAACGCAGGTCGCTGGCACTCATAAGTCCCAGCTCCTCAAGATTCAGGTAGATTGGATTCAGCGCAAACGCAGAATTTGAATTGTAAGGGTAGGAGTCTTTCCATGTGCGGGTTATGGTGGTGTCATTGACCGGCAGAATCTGGATGATGCTCTGATGGGTCTTTTCTGCCCAATCTGCCAGAAGCTTCAGGTCGGTGAACTCGCCGATTCCCATTCCCCTCTCACTGCGCAGCGAGAATACCGGTACTGCCGTTCCTGCTCCGTGCCAGAATTTTCCTGACTGAGTGTTCACGAACGGTATCGTCACCGGACGCTGGCTGATAGCATCGGCCCCAGAAACTGCCCACCTGTCATAGATGACGGTACTGTCTGATGGGGTGTGGAATATATGATGTCTCTCTTCCGGACGGGTGCAAACGCCGTTCTCATACACCATGTAGCGGTATTCTGCTCCCTCTGGAATGTTTCTGTTTAAAATTGTGAACCAATGACCGTTCCCGTCATTGTCCATGGGGTAGTCCTGACCGTCAATGTGCAACTTCAGTTCTTGTCCCCAGTTTGTGTTGTATTCTATCTGAAATTGTGTTTTCATGCTGCAAAGTTACTCTGCCGAATTGTAATGGAATTTGGATTAACAATATTTTACAAACTAAAAGTTTTCAACAAGTGTGAAAATTTCTTTGGTGAATATTAAATAAAAAGAGGAGAGTGTTTATTTTTGTGGCTCAGATTAACCATCTGAATTCATAAAAAAATGAGCGAAATTAAAGAGCAGGGTATCTACGATGCCCGTACTTTGGGAAAACCAAAGATGCTGGTGCTTGGTCTCCAGCACATGTTTGCAATGTTCGGTGCCACAATTCTTGTTCCGATCATCACGGGACTCGATGTTTCTACCACCCTCATGATGGCTGGCTTGGGAACACTCCTGTTCCATGTATTCACAAAATTCCAGGTTCCTGCATTCCTGGGTTCTTCCTTTGCATTTCTGGGTGGATACGCTACGATAGCTCCACGTCTGGCTGATGGTGCTGCCAACTCTGAACTGCTTCCGTATGCATGTCTTGGCGTTGCCTGCGCTGGTATCATCTACCTGATTCTTGCTGCAATCATCAAGGCCGTAGGTATCAAGAAGGTGATGAAGTTCTTCCCACCGGTAGTTACCGGTCCTATCATCATTGCCATTGGTCTTGGCCTGGCTCCTTCTGCCATCAACAACTGCTCAACCAACTGGATTGTAGCCCTTGTTGCTCTTGCTCTGGTAATTGTATTCAACATTTTCGGAAAGGGCATGATCAAGATTATTCCTATCCTGCTGGGTATTCTGGGTACATATCTGGTTTGTCTCATCGTGGGCAATATCTGCGGTGTTGCAAGCTATGCCGTTGACTTCACGACTGTCAAGGAGGCTGCCTGGATAGGCTTCCCAATCAAATGGGGACAGACCGTGTTCGGCGGTGTTCATGACTCAGGCATCGCAGTTTCTGCAATCATTGCTATCATGCCTATCGCCCTTGCTACAATCATGGAGCATATCGGTGACATGTCTGCTATCGGTGCAACATGCGGCAGAAACTTCATTGCCAATCCTGGTCTTCACCGCTCTCTGGCCGGTGACGGTGTGGCTACCATGCTGGCATCGCTTTTCGGTGGCCCTGCAAATACCACATACGGTGAGAACACAGGCGTACTTGCCCTGTCAAAGGTTTATGATCCACGCGTAGTCCGCCTGGCTGCATATTTTGCAATCCTGTTCTCATTCTCTCCAAAATTTGCTGCTCTCATCAACTCGATGCCTGCTGCTCTGGTAGGCGGTATCTCATTCGTACTTTATGGTATGATCTCAGCAGTCGGTGTACGCAACATGGTTGAGAACAAGGTTGACTTCTCTAAGCCACGCAACACAATCACAGCTGCTGTCATCCTGGTATGCGCCCTGGGTCTTGGAAGCGGAGTCTCATTCGCTATCGGCAAGTTCAACATTACTCTGTCTGCTCTGGCAGTAGCCGCTCTTGCCGGTATCATCCTGAATGCAGTTTTCCCTGAGAAGGATTACACTTTTGCAGAAGATAATAAATAAACAACAATACACTTATAATTAACTAAATTACTTAGAAAAATGAAAAAGGTATTCATGGCAGCAGGTATGTTCCTGCTCTCTGCTGGTGCATTTGCACAGACAAATCTCCAGATGTTCTATGACTTTGGTAAGGACCGCAAGCACATCACCACAACCCTTGAGATGTTCAAGGCTGATGACTGGGGTGACACGTTCTTCTTTGTAGATTATGACTACACAACCAAGGATATGCGCGATGCTTCAGATTATCGTGGTGCTAAAGGAACATATGCTGAAATTGCACGTAACCTGAACTTCTGGAAGGATTCAAACCTTGGTGCCCTGAGCGCTCACGTTGAGTGGAACGGTGGTGCAAATATTCCTCAGAATTGGCTGTTCGGTGCCGCTTACTTCATGCACTCAGCTGATTTTGCAAACACTCTGACAATTGAGGCTATGTTCAAGACATTCTGCTATAAAAATGCTTCTGACTGCCCAATCCAGTTTACAGCTGTATGGGGTATGAACAATATCTTCGGTGTTGAGGGTCTGAACTTCTCTGGTTTCGCTGATTTCTGGGGTGAGAACAAGGGCTGGGCTAACGGTGACGATACCAAGTTCGTGTTCATCTCTGAGCCACAGCTCTGGTACAACGTAGGCTCACTCTTTGGCTGCGAGAACCTGAACGTAGGTGGTGAGATTGAGATTTCAAACAACTTCTGCAAGGGTGGTTACACAGAGAAGGGCCTCTGCGTTAACCCATGCCTTGGTGTAAAGTGGAATTTCTAATCTGAAATAGAATTATCCTTATGGCAGCTTTGGAAAAGCTTTTCGGTTTTGAGGCTGGCAAACACAGCGTCAAGACAGAAATCATAGCAGGTATCACAACGTTCCTGACTATGGCCTACATTCTGGCAGTAAACCCTGATATCTTCAGCAACCTTGAAGGTATGGGTATGCCTAAGGGCGCAGTATTCACAGCTACAGCACTTGCTGCAGTTGTGGGTACTCTGGTAATGTCAATCTATGCAAAGAAGCCTTTTGCCCTGGCTCCTGGCCTTGGTCTGAATGCATTCTTTGTTTACACCGTTTGCCTCACAATGGGTTATAGCTGGTCATTTGCCCTGACTGCTGTATTCATTGAAGGTATCATCTTTGTGCTGCTTACCGTTACCAATGTACGTGAGGCTATCATCAACGCCATCCCTGCATCGCTGAAGAACGCAATCAGTGCCGGCATCGGTCTGTTCATTGCATTCATCGGCCTTGTGAACGCTGGTATCATTGTTGATGACGGCGGCACCATTGTAAACCTTGGCACTATCACAAGCGGTCCTGCACTGCTGGCTATCATTGGTCTGATCATCACTTCAGTCCTGCTGGTATTCAAGGTTACCGGTGCCATGCTGATCGGTATCATTGCAACTGCCGTAATTGGTATTCCTTTTGGTCTGACCAACTTTGGCAGCGTGGTAAGCTCTGCACCTTCAATTGCACCTATCTTCTGCAAGTTTGAGTGGAGCAACATCTTCTCACTTGATATGCTGGTAGTTGTGCTGACCTTCCTGTTCGTTGATATGTTCGATACCATCGGTACCGTAATCGGCGTTTCAAAGAAGGCCAACATGATGAATGCTGACGGTACAATCCCAGGCGTAAAGAAGGTCCTGATGGCCGATGCCATTGCAACCATTGCAGGTGCCGTGTTCGGTACCAGCACCACTACAACTTACGTTGAGAGTGCATCGGGTGTTGCTGCCGGCGGCCGCACTGGTCTGACATCATTCACTACAGCAATCTGCTTTGCAATTGCACTGTTCTTTGCTCCTGTATTCCTGGGCATCCCAAGTGCTGCTACAGCACCTGCACTGTTCCTGGTAGGCGTAATGATGATGGGCTCTATCAAGGAGGTTGACTTCAACGATTTTGCAGAGGCAATTCCTGCCTATATCTGCATGATCATGATGCCTCTTGCATACAGCATCTCAGACGGTATCATGCTGGGTGTAATTGCATACGTGGTAATCAACGCTCTTTGCGGCAAGTTCAAGAACATCTCTGTGATGCTCTGGATCCTTGCAATCGCATTCGTTCTCAAGTATTGTCTCCTCTGATGAGAGATACAGCAGAGATGATCTCTGCATTGATCAGGCCGCGCCCGGCAGATTCCCACAAGGGGACCTTTGGGCACGGCCTGCTCATTGCTGGAAGCCTGGGTATGGCGGGGGCATCGGTCCTTGCTGCAAGGGCGGCGCTCAGGAGTGGCCTTGGCCTGCTGACTGTGCGTGTGCCTGAGTGCAACCGCGTTATTGTGCAGACGGCTGTGCCTGAAGCCATGGCACTGACGGATCTGTCGCGGAGCTGTTTTTCGGAACCTGTGGCAGCGGAACGCTACCAGGCCGTAGGTATAGGTCCTGGACTTGGAACTGCAGACTTGACAGCTTCTGCGTTGGAACGTCAGTTGCAGATGACCAAAGTTCCTATGGTTCTTGATGCAGATGCATTGAATCTGATAAGAAGGAACCGCTCTCTTCTGGAACTGATTCCAGAGGGCTCCGTGCTGACTCCGCATGTCAAGGAGTTTGAGAGATTGACCGCTCCGGCTCACGATATGGAGAGCAGGAGAGAACTGGCTCTGAAGATGGCTGTTGAGCGCAAGCTTACAATAATTCTTAAAGGTGCGCCCTCGGCTGTACTTTCCTCTGAAGGAAATTGTTACATTTGCACCACAGGTAATTCCGGAATGGCAACTGCGGGCTCAGGTGACGTCCTGACCGGCATTGTCCTGGCTCTTCTCACGAAAGGGTATCCAGCGGCCGATGCTGCCAGGATTGCAAACCATATCCACGGTCTGGCGGGTGATCTGGCGGCTCAGGAACTGGGACAGACAGCCATGACGTCTGCAGATATGGTGGCATTCCTTCCAGAGGCCTGGAAAAGATTTGAAAAAACAGAAACAAGGTAAATATGAAGAACAAGGTATTTTCTCTGTTGCTGCTGGCATGTCCAGTGGTTGCATCGGCTCAGGTTCAGGTTTCACCATACAATCCCGGTGTGACAGCTGAGGGCGTGACCTATTGTCTGCCGACAACCCAGATCAGGGTTACTGTCACGGCAAACAGGCATACCTATACTCCCGGTGAGTTCTTCCGCTATGCCGAGCGCTATCTCAGGCTAACTGACGTATCTAACAGCCCAGAAGAGAGCTGGAGCATTCAGGATGTCTCAATTGAGCCGGTAGGAGTTCCTGATCCTTCAAACATGTTTACCATCAGATACTCTGACAAGAGTACTGTCCAGAATGTCCAGCTGACCCCGGACGGCATTCTGCTTGCCATAAACGCTACTGCTGCTCCGGCAACTCCGCAGCCCCATGCGACCGTTGCCAGAAAGCGCTTGAATCCGCAGGACTACATGACAGAAGAGATTATGATGGCCGGTTCCACCGCAAAAATGGCTGAACTGACTGCAAAGGAGATCTTTGCCATACGCGAGAGCAAGAATGCGCTTACCCGTGGACAGGCTGACTTTATGCCGACAGACGGTGAGCAGTTGCGCATAATGCTTGAGAATCTTGAGACTCAGGAACAGGCCCTGACACTTCTTTTCACCGGTGTGGTTGAAGACGAGACTCATACTTATACCATGGTTCTGCAGCCAGACAAACCTGTAAAGCAGCAGGTCCTGATGCGTCTTTCAAACAAGCTCGGTGTGGTCGATGCTTCAAATCTGGCGGGTTCACCGGTATTTCTTGATATAGAAAACCTGAATCCTGCACCGGAAACTGATGCTCCGCAGGACAATTCCGTGAAATTTGCTAAGAATCTGAAGAAGCCTACATCTTTATACTACCGTGTTCCCGGCAAGGCTTCAATCAGGATATATGATGGACGCAAGACCTACCTTGATGAATCCATCCCGGTTTCTCAGTTTGGAAGTGTAGAGGTTCTGTCCAGTACAATCTTCAGTAAAGGTGCTGCTCCAAAGATTGTATTTGATTCTACAACAGGAGCAATTCTTGACATCAAGTAAATCAAACTGATACGGTTTTTGTCAAACTGACTTGACAAATGTGCTGTTTTGGGCCGGAATTTGGCTCAAAATGACACGTTAGGCGAACATTGTGCATACTGAATTTCTGTTTTTACCGTGTTTTTTGCTAAATTCGCGTTCGTAAAAACAGAAGATTCCTATGGATATCATTCAGGTTAAGGACAAGAAATTCAGAATCAGCATCAGCGAGGAGCAGATTCTTGCTGCTGTAAAGAGAGTGGCCTCAGAGATTAACCGTGATTATGAGGGAAAGAATCCACTGCTGCTGGGAGTCCTGAATGGCTCTTTCATGTTCGCATCGGATCTTATGAAGGAGATTACGGTTCCCTGCAATATCTCATTCGTCAAGATGGCCTCTTATGAGGGTACAACCACCACAGGAAAGATCCGTGAGATAATCGGCATCAATGAATCTCTTGAGGGACGTCACGTAATAATTGTAGAGGACATAGTTGACACCGGTTATACAATGAAACGTGCTGTTGAGACCCTTGGGACACGTAATCCTGCATCGGTCCAGATATGCACTCTGCTGAGCAAGCCTGCAAATCTGAAGGTTGATCTGGACCTGAAGTATGTGGCACTTGACATACCTAATGATTTTATGGTAGGATACGGACTGGACTATGACGGTTTTGGCCGCAACTACAGGGATATCTATCAGATAGTAGAAGAATAATAAACAAATATAAGCATGTACAATTTAGTTATTTTCGGAGCACCAGGCTCTGGTAAGGGCACATACAGTGCTCAGATCATGGAAGAATTCGGTTTTGACCACATCTCTACAGGCGATGTACTTCGCGGTGAGATCAAGAACGGAACTGAACTTGGCAAGACTGCAAAGCAGTACATTGATCAGGGTCAGCTTATCCCAGACTCATTGATGATTGATATTCTTGCATCGGTATATGATTCTAAGAAGGGTGCAAAGGGTATGATCTTTGACGGTTTCCCACGTACAATCGTTCAGGCCGAAGCTCTGAAGGCAATGCTTACTGAGCGTGGTGAGAAGATCACACGCACACTTAACCTTATTGTTAAGGAGGAGGAGCTGATGCGTCGTCTGCTGAAGCGTGCTGAGATTGAGGGTCGTGCTGATGACAATGAGGAGACCATCAAGAAGCGTTTTGCTGTATATGAGAATCAGACCAAGCCACTGATTGAGTGGTTCCGCAATGAGGGTGTCCTGACAGAGCTGACCTATGATGGTGACCGCGCAAAGATGGATGCTTCTATCTCTGCAGCTGTAAAGGCTATTCTCTGATTGTTCCACTAAATTCCATAATATGCCGGAATCCAATTTTGTGGATTATGTAAAGATCTTCTGCCGTTCTGGAAAGGGTGGCAGAGGATCTGCTCATTTACGCAGGGACAAGTACATTCCAAACGGAGGTCCGGATGGTGGTGATGGAGGTCATGGCGGCAGTGTGATCCTCAGGGGTAACCGTAACTACTGGACTCTTCTTCACCTTCGCTATGAGCGTCACGTTTTTGCTGAGAATGGCGGAAACGGTGGCAGCAGCAAGTGCTTTGGCAAGGACGGCAAGGATATCGTGATAGAGGTTCCCTGCGGTACCGTTGCCTACAATGCGGAAACCGGAGAGTATCTGTGCGATATTACGGAAGACGGTCAGGAGGCTGTTCTTCTGAAGGGTGGACGCGGTGGTCTGGGCAACTGGCATTTCCGTACTGCAACCCGTCAGGCTCCACGTTTTGCACAGCCTGGTGAGCCGGCCTGCGAAATGATGGTAGTCCTTGAACTCAAGCTTCTTGCTGACGTGGGTCTTGTGGGCTTTCCGAATGCCGGAAAGTCAACACTGCTTTCTGCAATCTCTGCAGCTAAACCAAAGATTGCAAACTATCCTTTTACAACTCTTGAGCCTAATCTGGGCATCGTGTCGTATCGTGAAGGTAAGTCTTTCGTGATGGCTGACATTCCTGGTATCATAGAGGGTGCCAGTGAAGGCAAGGGCCTTGGACTCAGGTTCCTGCGCCATATTGAAAGAAACTCGATGCTTCTGTTCATGGTGCCAGCAGACACTGAGGATATCAGGCATGAATATGAGGTGCTCTTGAATGAGCTTGAGCAGTTCAATCCTGATATGCTTGACAAGCAGAAGGTGCTGGCCATAACCAAATGTGACCTGATTGACCAGGAACTGCAGGAGATGCTTGAGGAGAACCTGCCTGAGGATATACCGCATGTATTCATTTCTGGTGTCAGCGGCCTTGGTCTGCAGACTTTGAAGGATATTCTGTGGAATGAACTCAACAAGGAAAGCAACAGGATTGCCGCAGATTACTCATCTGAAAGGATGGTTCATCGTTCAAAGGATCCTATGCTGCTGGCCGGAGAACTGAAGGCTGCCGGACAGGACTTTGAGTTTGAATATGAGGATATCGCTGATGATGACGATGAGTATGAGGAGTTTGACGAAGGCGATATTGAAATAGAGGAACTGGATTGAGTTTTATACTGTATATTTTAAAAGGGGAACCCTCAGTTTGAGAGTTCCCCTTTTTTGATAGCTTTGCGGCATGTTTACTTCTGTTCTGGTGTCAGAGTGATTACACCTATTGAATTTTCAGGGATCACCATTGTGAATTGCTTCTTTACTGTGCCCAGTTCCTTGGTGTGAGGAACTACTGCTTCATTGTAGCTTACACGGTTTCCACCACCAAAACCGCCGAATCCACCGCGACGCTGGCCTGGGGCAGGTTCTGGTGCAGGAGCACCGGCGTATGTGTTCTGGTCACCCTGGTTCTTGACTGTCGTGTCATGTGAAGAGATGAAATCAACCTTGGCTGTATATTTCTTTCCATTCTGTCCCTTGCCCATGTTGATAGTCAGGTTCTTGTTGGCAGCCTCTGAATTGACGAACTTGATGTAGATTACACCGGTTTCTGTGTCAACTGTAGGTGAAGTGTAAACCGATTCGTCTGCCTCAGAGCCATTCATTACGTCAGACATTTCAAATGCCTTGTTGCCGGCAACTGAGAAGAGTGACTGATAGTAGTAGTTGCAGGTGCGCCACATGCCACGGTTGTCAAACCAGATCAGGTTTGAATTCCACTTGTTGAAGCCCTTCTTGCAGAAGAGTGGGGCGTATGCTGCCATGACAACCATGTCTGAGTTTCGCTCCAGACTTGTCCAGTAAGCAGCCTCGGCCATTGCGCTTGCATAGTCATTGTTGCTGCTGTTGTTTGCGAACTCACCTACGAACACGCGTGTTGGTCGTGTGCGGTCGTATGTAAGACCGTCAGCGCCACGTACCATATCGGAATTGTAACGGTTTCTGTTGTTGTAGAACCACTGGTTGTTGCGGTAATAGTGCTCGTCAACAATGGTATTCTGGTACTTAGTGTCAATTTCGTGCATGTTTTCATTGAATTCACGGCCGTCTGCAGCTGAACCTGCGGTTGTAACAATTTCGATATCCGGGTACTTGGCAACCACCTCTTTGTAGATTATGTCAAAGCGCTCCCAGAACTCAGGACCCTTGTTCTCATTTCCAATGCCCAGATACTTCAGGTTGAATGGCTCCGGATGTCCCATTTCAGCGCGTTTTTTACCCCATTCCGTTTCTGTTCCGCCATTGCAGAACTCAATGAAGTCAAGGGCGTCCTTTACGAAAATGTCATGGAAACGCTTGCGGTCTGCCTCTGTGTCAAGAGGTGCAATGTACTGATGGCCAGCAAACTGGCATGTAACACCATTGTTCAGTACCGGCAGTGGCTCTGCACCAAGTGCCTCGGCCATGAGCAGGTACTCGTAGAAACCCACGTACTGTGATGTCCAGTAGCCCCAGTGGTTACGGAAGCCCACACGCTCCTTGACAGGGCCGATTGAGTTTTTCCAGAATGGCTGACCAAAGTAGTTTGTTCCCTCACTTGCGCAACCGCCAGGGAAACGCATGAACTTTGGATGCAGGTCAGCAAGAGCCTGCATCAGGTCCTTGCGGAACGGGCCGTTCTTGCCGTCGTTCCACAGTTGTGAAGCCTCTGGCATGAGTGTTACCTCATCAAGATAGAATGTACCAGGTGCATCGGCATAGATAGCCAGGCGGCTGTCAGCCGTGCGCTGTGCTGTGAGCTTGACTGAAATCTCAGTCCATGAATTAGAGCTCAGGCTGACAACTGTTTCATCAGAGTTGGCATTGCCTGAAGCATCTTCAAGAAGAACCCTGATATGTCCCTTGTAGCTGTTGCCCTTAAGATTCATCTTCAGGTCATAGCTGACGCCCTGCTGAGCTGGAATTGATGCTGTCTGGGTGTTGTTAGAGTAGTAATTGCCCTGACGCTCGCTGCCGTAAGGAGCAATGCCATAGCCGTTTGCTGCAATACCAAAGCCCTGGCCAGGATCCTCAATGTCAAAACGTACGCTGTACTGCTTGTAGCGCAGTTCATCGTCATACTTGTCATTTGGGTCAAAATCATAGTAACGCTTCAGGTTTGGAACCAATGGCATTTCATCTGTCACGACAGCAGTACCAGCAGCACCCTCCTTCCTGATAACAGTCCAGCCGAATATGATTGTGTCTGACTGTGAGAATTCCTTTGCGTTAGGGGCATCGGGCACGTTGTATGCCTGGAATGAGAAATTCTGGATGAGCTGTGCGCAGATACCGCCGTCAAGTGAGTTGTTGATGTCCTCAAAGAAAATTCCGGAAAGGGTAGGGCTGATGTCGATGCCCTTCTTCTTGAGGTTCAGTGTCAGCGTGCGGTTCTCTGGCTGCTTGAATCCCTGCAGCTCAAGCATCTTGTCTGCCATGCGGTAACCCATCAGGCGCATGCCTTCTGTGTTGAAGTGGAACTGGTCGCCCTGGCTTTCGCAGCCCAGTGATGAAATGACGTAACCGTTCTTCATGACTTCTGGAAGGTGTGCCAGAACATTCTGGTTGAATGCTGCACAGACACCTCCCTGTTCGGCCTGCTTGAGCTCACCGGCAAGAATAGGGACTTCATCGGGATTGATGCCAAGGTCATGGCACAGGTCATCGTGAATTTTCTTAAGACGGCCACACCACTCGGGGTCATCTGGGTTGGATTCTCCCTGATGAACCAGCATACCCTTGATTACACCGCTTTTCTGGGCAATCTTTGCCATGTCAAGCAGACGCTGGTATGGGCTCATGTCGTACTCCTTGGCCATGTTGACCAACCAGCTGCGGCTCGGGTCTGCGGCCTCCATAGCCAGATACTCCTCACAGGCATCTTTGTCCCAGAGTTCCAGCTTTGCACCGGCCACGGAAACGTTGACTACACCTACTTTATATTTCTCAGGCAGGACCTCAATCATCTTGCGACCAAAGAAATCTACCGGTCCCATGTTGTTGCTCTGGCGGCAGATTGGCGGTATGGCTGTGTACCATTCACCCATCTTGCGTTCATAGCGCGGCATGTCAACTGCGGCCACAAACTGAAAGCGCGGGTCATTGAAATCTCTGTCCTGTTCTGCAGGAATTGCTCCAGCCTCCATGTTGGACTGGCCAAAGCACAGATAGATAAAGAAGTTCGGATCCTGCTGGGCCCATGCCATTCCAGGCAGGAAACTGATCAGCAGCGAAAAGAGAGCACTCTTGAGTTTCATTTTTGTATATACTTTATTGTTACTTGTTGTATCGTATTTGTTCAAATGCACACAAAGGTAAGGATTTTAACACATTTCATTTGATTTTTCAATTTTTATTGATTCTCTTTGTGAACAAATATTAACAAAACAATAACGCGCTATGAGAATCAGAACTCTTCTTGCAGTTGCACTCATGGGAGTGTCTGCATTTGTGAATGCTCAGGAGTCAGAAGCCATCTATGGAATAAAGTCAGGTGTTGTTACCACTCAGATGGACATGATGGGACAGTCAATGACTCAGGTATTGTATTTTGATGACTATGGAAGAAAGCAGGCTACATCAATGGACTTCGGTGACATGAAGATAAGAATGCTTAATGTAAATGGTGATCAGATCATGTACAACGAGAATCAGAACGTTGCCATGCGTATGGGACGTCAGCAGTGGGGAAACCCAGGCCCTGGTATCGGTGGTCGTGGCAATGCTGCATCGCAGATCAACTGGAACAACCTGACAGATGAGACTATCAAGACGTATAATATAAAGAAGGTAGGTAAGGAGAAGGTCCTGGGCCGTTCCTGCACAAGATATTCTTATGAGATTGACCTGATGGGTCAGATGCAGAAGACTGTTGTCAGCGTTTATAAGGGCATCGTCCTGAAGATCATCTTTGAGTCTGAAAACGGTACCTGGGAGCAGAACGTTGCTGTTCTTGAAGAGAACGTACAGATTCGTTCAACAGTATTCATCCTCCCTGAGAGCGTTGTCGTTCAGGATATGAACGGTGCTGCTTTCGATCTCAGACAGCGTTCCAACATGCCAAGAGGTCCTCAGCCAGGTCCAAGACCACAGGGTCCAAGAGGTCCAATGGGTGGTCCTAGGGCTCCAATGGGCGCACCAGGCATGCGCTAAAAAAAAATTACTCCCCGTTTAACTTCGGGCAATTGCGGGTATATTAACTACGATAAGGAATTAAAAACAAAAAACTATGAAGAAAATGATTATGGCTGCTGCCCTTCTGGCAACAGTTTCTATGGCAAAGGCTCAGGCACCTGCAGGTGCTCCTTACAGTGTTAAGTCGGGTATCATCACCATGTCTATGGATATGATGGGTCAGGAGATGATAACTGAGACTTACTTTGACAACTATGGTCTTCTGACAGCTCAGGTTTCAGAGGGTGGTTTCATGGGTAACGGTGGAAAGACACGTACCATCACAGACAAGGACGGTTCACAGATCCGTATTGACGATGCTGCAAAGACAGCTACCAAGATGCCAGCATTCGGTGGCATGGGTGGCGGCATGGGTCGTCCACAGATCAACTGGAACAACCTGACAGATCAGGTTAAGAAGGAGAACAACATCAAGGAAGTTGGTAAGGAGACAGTTGCTGGTAAGGAGTGCACCAAGTACACCCTGACTATGGACATGATGGGCCAGTCAATGCAGCAGACTGTTTGGATTTACAAAGGCATCATGCTGAAGAACTCTATGTCAACTGAGATGGGTGAGTTCGGTCAGACTTGCACCAAGTTCCAGGAGAACGTTGAGGTTAAGGCTGATATGTTCACAGTTCCTGCAGGTGTAAAGGTTGAGGAGTTTGACATGTCACAGTTCGGTGGCTTCGGCGGCTTCTAATCCTGACTGCTTGAAAAGAACAGACCGGCTGGGAGAAATCCTGGCCGGTTTTGTTGCTTTAATAAATATGTCCTATCTTTGCGCTTGAAAAATCCTGGGGCTGTCTGGCTTTGACAGCGGGCAGGAGTGATACGTAAGCAAGCAGTGCGCTGTGTGCCGGCACTATAAAACGACGCTCAAAAATTATCTGGCGAAAATAACTTTGCTCTCGCTGCATAACTGAAGAACAGTAGGTTATCTTAATCCCGGCACAAGGTGCTGGGACGTGACATCACCCGAAAGCCACGGTTCCCAGGCTCGTCGATACGGTGGTGCAGTCAATTGGGAAATAGCCTGTGTATGCCTTGATGCATTGGTGAAATCTTTAGAGGATAAGGGTCAGGTTGGTAGCTCCGGTCTTGTCTGGCCTCGAAAATCAAAGCGGAGATAAGCTTGTAGAAAGCGCGTTGTTTCCCCGTTTGGACGAGGGTTCGACTCCCTCCAGCTC
>JAKSIY010000025.1 GCA_024398535.1 Bacteroidaceae bacterium | reverse complement strand
TGAGTGAAGAGTTTGAGTCAAGCAGAAGATTGATTGCGTTGTTACCACGTGGAGCATCACCAGGACGGGTCATGTTGGTATATGTACCTGAGTCATATACTGTATAACCATTGCCGTCAACCATCTTGGTTCCATCTGCATTTCTTACATAGAATGGATAGATAGGAGCCATCATGTTGGCTGTATAGAAGACGTTGGCTGTGCTACCCCATGAAGTCTGATAACCTGGGTTCTGATAGTTAGCATGTGAATAACGGGTTGAGATACCGGTTTTCATCCATTTCTTTACATTGGCATCAATCTTTGATGTCATATTCATACGCTCAAAACCTGAACCGTTAATGATACCTGGATCATTCAGGTAACCGCCAGACAGGAAGTACTGGGTCTTCTCATCACCACCGCTTACAGAAAGGTTGTACTCCTGACGCATTGCTGACTGAAGAGACTCCTTCTCCCAATCATCTGGAGTATAATAATAGGTGCCATCTGAGTAGCCAAGCTTTGCATTTGGATTCAGCTTGAAGTTACGGCCAATCAGAAGCTGACCGGCAGGAACATCATAAATCTGATAACCTACACCTGACTGTGTCAGGAGAGTAGCATCAGCGTATGCGTAAGCAGCAGCAGAGCTCTTACCATTATAAACCTGTGAGTTGTACAGAGCCCTGTATGCAGTCTCCATGTACATTGCAGGATCAGTCATTACATCATAGTTAGGAACACCTCTCTTTGATGTACCAACCTTAGCCTCAAAGTTTACAACGCTTCTGTTCTGTGAGCTACCGCTCTTTGTTGTGATCATGATGACACCGTTGGCGCCACGTGCACCGTAGATTGCAGTTGCAGCAGCATCCTTCAGGACAGTCATGCTCTCAATATCATGAGAGTTGATCATGTTGATTGTACTAGACTCAACTGGAGTACCGTCAACAACGTAAAGAGGAGTTGTACCACCGTTGATTGAACCAACGCCACGGATACGGACTGTAGCACCGGTACCTGGCTGACCAGAACCGTTTACAACCTGAAGACCGGCAGATGCACCAGCAAGTGCATTTGTTACGTTTGAAACGGCCTTGGCAGAAATCTGTCCACCGTCAATAGCTGTAGATGAACCTACGAACTGAGCACGTGTAACAGTACCGTAAGCCTGAACAACGATTTCCTCTACCTGCTGTGACTCTGGATCCATGACAACGTTGATTGTCTTCTTTCCATTGACAGGCATTGAAACTGTCTCATAGCCCATGAACTGGAATACGAGAACAGCATCTGAGGCTGCTTTGATACTATAGGAACCATCATCAAGAGTGATTGTTCCAGTAGTAGTACCCTGAACTGCGACGGTAACACCACCCAGAGGACCAAAATCCTCAGAAGTAGTTACCACGCCAGTGACCGTGATGTTCTGAGCAGCTGCAAAACCAGCGCAGAGAACAGCAATAGCCATGAAGAATAATCTTCTCATAGTAGTTACTTTTAGTTAGTTAATTAGTTAGTTTTACGCTTATTTTCTATTCTTTATCTCTTCAAAACCTACTGGGTTCAAATAAGACCACGGATAGTTGTGCCGGAACTAACCATTTGGCCATTATGAAACCCTTTTTTAGTTATCAATTGCAAAAGTAATCAAAATTTTGGTCATGCAGATACTTTTTGAAACCAAAATGCAATTTTTTATTAACAATCCACAATAAAAACAATGATGAGTTTAAAAATAATCACACAAATAAGCCGGATAAAGAAATCCATTCACAATCTTTTATTCTGGAAACCCCAGAAAACAGATGACATCAGTGCCGAACAGTTCGTGAGATTCATGTCTGAGAGCATCAGTTCAGACGATAGAGTTTCACGCAATACTATCAAAAACATAGAAAGGACAGTATGCTTGCTTATGACTTTCAACCAAACACATCAGTCAAGTTTTTTTGATGAAATGTATGTTGAACAATTTGCTTCGTGGCTCAAAAGCAAAGGATACCATGGAAACACAATTGCCAAACACATGTCTATTATAAGAACTTACTACAATAGGGCAATAAGAAAGGGGCTGGTTTCAAATGTCATGCTGTTCAATAATTTCAGAATCAGGACTCAGCCATCACATTATTCCTTCCTGACACCTGACGAGCTAGCCATTCTTGAGAATTATTCTGACAAAATGGTTGAACAAAATGGAACGAGCCACAAAACTACCCATTGTTTATTTGCTTTTCTTTTCTGCTGTTACACAGGTCTGAGATTCTCAGATTTTATTAACATGTCACCATTAAATATTGTTGACGAAGCAACGGGAAAATGGCTTGATTACGAAAGTGTAAAAACCCATGTTCATGTGAGAGTTCCTATTGGAATGTCATTCAACGGAAAAGCTGAGAAAATACTGGAGGTGTACAACAATAGTATTGAGTTTTTTAATCTTCCGCCAAACCCGACAACCAACAGACACCTGGCTTTTGCGGCCTCTTCTGCTGGCTTGTCTAAACATATTTCTTTCCATACGGCGAGACATACAAATGCTACGTTGCTCATATATTATGGTCTGTCAATCGTAACTGTCCAGAAACTATTGGGACATAAGAATATAAGAACGACAACAGGCTATTGTGACATCATGGATCAGACCATAATGCAGGAGTTGGGGAAAGCATCCTTCTTATGATTTAGTTCTTGCTTGGGAAATCAGTTAGTTCCGGCACAACAATCCATAAGACCATCAACAAAACCGACTACGAGAAATATAATTACATATTGTTTAACAAACAACCCAAATTATGAGAAAGATTCTCTTGATGATGCTATTGTCGGCCAATGATCAAGGAAACGAGGGCCAACTATAGACAGCCAAAAAGGGATAACGATTTTGTAGAATTTTACAACCAAACTATAATTTATCACACAAGACTTATGAAAAAACTATTTCTTTTCTTGTTAGTGACTACAATGTCGTACTGTGCATTTGCACAGACCATAGAAGTGACTGGCAAGATTACAGACAGTGCTACTGGCGAAAGTATACCTTTGGCCGGTATTCAGATTAAGGGTAAAAGCACAGGCTCTAGTTCTGACATTGATGGTTTTTATCGAATCAATGCAGCTTCAAATGACGTGCTTATGGTATCATCTCTTGGCTACAAGACACAGGAGATTGAAATCAATGGCAGAAAAGTAATCAACGTTGCTCTTGATGAGGATGCCCAGACTCTTGACGATGTGCTCATTGTAGCATTCGGTAAATCAACCAAGGAGGCTTTTACCGGTTCAGCTAAAGTTCTCGGTGACGAGAAAATTTCCCTTTCACAGGTTACAGATGTAACAAGTGCTCTTGCAGGTCAGGTTGCCGGTGTGCAGCTTGTTGCCAGCAATGGTGCTCCTGGTTCATCACCAACAATCCGTATCCACGGTATCGGTTCTGTCAATGCAGGAAAGGATCCTCTGATCATTGTAGATGGCGCTCCATTTGACGGAGACATGAACAATATTGCTCCAAGCGATATTGAATCAATGACAGTTCTTAAGGATGCTGCTTCAAATGCATTGTATGGTGCCCGTGGTGCCAACGGTGTAATTATGATTACTACCAAGAATCCTAAGAAGGGCGGTTCAAATGTTACTCTTGACGCAAAGTTCGGTGTTAACACAAATGCATTGAGGGCATATAACACCATTAATGACCCAAGAGGCTATTATGAGCAGCACTACAAGGCAATGTATAACTACTATGTAGCCGCCGACGGTTTGAATCTGTCACCGGCCGAGGCACATATGAGGGCAAACGAAAATATTGCCAATGCAGAGAATGGCGGTCTTGGATATCAGATTTTCTCTGGAGTACCACAGGGACAGACCCTTATTGGTGTCAATGGCAAGATCAATCCTAATGCAACACTTGGTAACGTAATAGGTGGTTACATGGTCAAGCCAGACAACTGGGCAGATAATGCTTATAGAAATGGTACCAGAAATGAATACACATTCACCGTTTCCGGTTCAGAGGGCAAGATGAATTACTACTCATCACTTTCTTACCTGAATAATGAGGGTATCACCGAGAAGTCTGATTTAACACGTCTGTCTGCACGTCTCAAGGCTGATTATCAGGCAAAGAAGTGGCTGAAGACTGGTGTTAACATGGCATACACCAATTTTGAATCAAACGCCCTGAGCAACAACGGTAACGACTCTTCGACCGCCAACATATGGGCATATACATCACAGATTGCACCTATCTATCCTCTCTGGGTCAGGAATGCAGATGGTTCCATCTATGTAGATGAAAATGGAATCAAGTTGATGGATCATGGAAATGGTTTATTAATACAAGGTGGTATTCCAGGTACTGTACGTCCGTTCATTACTAATGCCAACCCTCTTCTGGCTACACGCCTCAATACAAACAACAATGAAGGCAATGCCATAAACGTTCAGGGCTACGCAGATTTTAACCTGACAAAGTACCTTACTTTCACTATCAATGCAACAACATATGTTGACGAAACCCGTACAAAATATGTATATAATCCATATTATGGCCAGTTCCGTACAACAGGTGGTACAATTGACCTTTACCACACCAGGTTATATACCTATAACACTCAGCAGTTGCTGAACTTCAATAAGTCTTTCGGAGAACACAACGTAAGTGTTCTTCTGGGACATGAGTACTATAACAGGGAGTATTCTCTCTTAGGTGCTGGCAAGAGCAAGATGTTCTCACAGGAAAACACAGAACTTGATGGTGCAGTTGTAGATGGACAGCAAGCTACATCTTACAAGACTTTCTACAACAACGAAGGATACTTTGTTCGTGCACAGTACGATCTTGCCGAGAAAGTATTTGCATCTTTGTCATTCCGTAGAGATGCCTCTTCAAAATTCCATCCAGATAACCGTTGGGGTAATTTCTGGAGTGCAGGTGCAGCCTGGATTATCAGCAAGGAGGACTGGTTCGATGCTTCATGGGTTAATATGCTCAAGGTAAAGACTTCTTATGGTAGTCAGGGTAACGATAACATCGGTAGTTACAGATACACCGATGTGTTCGATATCGTTCCATCAGACGGTAATGTATCAACAATCTTTAGTACTAAGGGTAACAAGGATATCACATGGGAGACCAACACCAACTTCAATGCCGGTGTAGAGTTTGGCTTACTGAATGACCGCATATCAGGAAACATTGACTTCTTTAACAGAAAGACTACCGATATGTTGTTCAGTACACCTGTTGCTCCTTCACAGGGTTATTCATCAATCTACAAGAACGTAGGTGACATGAGCAACTATGGTATTGAGGCTGATCTGAATGTTGTTATCATGAACACCAAGACATTCCAATGGTCTGTAAATGGTAATATTTCCTATCTTAAGAACAAGATCGTATCCTTGGACGAAAGCGTAAAACAGTCAAGCGCCTATGACAAGGATGGAAATGAGTACAAAGGCTTCAAGTCTGGTGGCTTCTTTGTTACCGAGGACAAATCTATGTACACTTGGTACAGATATGAATTCGCCGGTGTTGATCCTACAACAGGTAAGTCTCTCTGGTATAAGAATGTTACCGATTCAGATGGAAATGTTACTGGCCGTGAGACAACCGATGATTACTCAAAAGCTACACAGTATGTAACTGACAAGACAACACTGGCTCCATTCTTTGGTGGCTTTGGTACTGCCTTGAACTACCGTGGTATTGACCTTGCAATCAACTTTACATTCCAGATTGGAGGTACACAGTATGATGCAACATACGCAACACTGATGTATTCACCAACAGCATCACAGACAGGTTATGCATATCATGCAGATCTTCTGGACAGCTGGACTCCAGAGAACACTTCATCAGATATTCCTCGTTTCCAGATGGGCGATTCATATGCAAATGCTCAGTCAACACGATTCCTTACATCTGCAAGCTATCTGAATCTGCAGAATATCAATCTGGGATATACACTGCCAAGAAGCTTAACACAGAAGGCTGGCATTAACTCTATCAGACTCTATGCCGCTGCTGAGAACCTGTTCTACTGGTCTGCACGTAAGGGATTTGATCCACGCCAGAGCTATGATTCTTCATCCAGTGCAGCAAACTACTCTCCTATGAGAACAGTTTCCGGTGGTATTACATTTAATTTCTAATTTTTAGAAGAATACAGATATGAAAAATATATTCAAAACTATTTTAATTGCAAGTTCTTCTGCAGCCCTCTTAACGGGTTGTATTGAGGAGACTGTACCCTTTGAGTCTGTTGCCACTGCCGAGCAGGTGGGTAAAAGTCCTGTAGCCCTGACTGCATCAGTTGATGGTTTGATCTCACAGGTATATCAGCCATATTTCTTCTTCGGTTCAACCAATCAGTTGGAATTTGATATCTCATACGCAGGACTTCTTATCACCTATTCCAGAATGACTTGCGACATGGTTAACAATTCTGCGACCATCGGTTACGATTGGTGGACAGGTTATACTGGCTCTTACGGATATGTAATGAACGAGAAGAACGATAGAGTATTGGTTCCATATATGACATTGTATAAGATTGTCAAGAGCGCCAATGACATTATCGGTCCTCTGTGTAACTATGATTTTGCAGACTTGAATTCCCAACTTAAAGGTTATTTAGGTACTGCTTATACATATCGTGCCCTGATGTATCATGATTTGTATAATATCTACCTGCCTGCACTGAACGAATATACTGATTGCTCAGAGATTGATGGTTTGACAGTTCCTATCGTACTGTCAAGCGGTGAGAGTGAATCTCCATATAAGTCATCACGTGCTCCTAAGGAGGCTGTTTCTGCACTTGTTCTTTCTGATCTGGACAAGGCTCAGGAGCTGTTTGACGGATATGAGCCAGAAAATGGACTTTATCCTTCACTTGCAGTAGTCTATGGTCTCAAGGCAAGAATGTATCTGACAATTGAGGAATGGGATTCTGCAGCAGTATATGCAAGGAAGGCAATTGTTGCCTCTGGTAAGACTCCTCTTACTGAAGCTGAATGGCTTGATCCTACAAAAGCATTCTGTGATGCCTCAGGAAATAATTCCTGGATGTGGTACTATAACATTTCTGCCAACAACATGGGTAACTTCTGCAACCCTACAGGCTTCCTTGCAGGTGAAGCAGACTGGGGTTACAACTCACTTACCCAGTTAGCAATAAACCGTTGGTTGTATGACAGACTGAACAGGTCTGATTTCCGCAAGAAGTCATTTATTGACCCAGACAGGGAAACTTATGATCAGTCATACTATAAGTGGGCTAATGCTACCGGTTATTTAAAATCATATCCTTTTGAAGAACTTCCTGACTACATGTCATTCAAGATCCGTTGCAAGGAAGGTGATTGGGAGACATACTCTATTGGCGGTGCCGTTGATTTCCCTATCATGCGTGTTGAGGAAATGTATCTGATTGAGGCCGAAGCTATTGGTATGAGAGATGGTGAGGCTGCAGGTGGAGCTGCCCTTGAGGCCTTCATGAAAGAGTATCGTGATCCATCTTACACTTATGCACAGGCTAAATCTACATTTAATCAGGGTTTTGTAAAGAACTTCCAGGAAGAGGTTCTTTATCAGAAGCGTGTTGAATTCTGGGGCGAAGGTGTTGGCTTCTTTGATGCAAAGCGTATCAGACCGGGAATCAAAACCTGGTATAAGGGTGCCAATACAATTCATGCTACTCAGAAATACGATGTCAAGGAGGTTAGCCCATATTGGAACCTTTGCATCCCTACCAAGGAGATGGAGAACAATGAATACATTATTCCATTCGATGGTACACCAGTAGAAGTAAACGGTGTTATGCAGACTCCAAACAATCCTGATCCTACCAACAAGTTGACCAACATAGAGTAATAATTATTAATGCATGACAATATGAAAAGTAAACTATTAAATATTGTTCTGGCCTGCACCCTTGGATTCATAGCCTATTCATGTGACAAAGGGTATGAATATCAGCCAGCAAAACCAGAGAAGATAATTGGAAACAACAATGACGTTACCATTGATTGCAATACTGTTCGCAAGATTGACGCCGATGGTTCAGATATAGAGGTTCTGCTTACCAGAACCAATACTGAGGCTGCAACAACAGTAGCATTGTCATTGACAGATACTACAGGTGTATTCAAACTTAAGAATGAGTCAGTGACCTTTGATGCCGGTGAGGATTCAGTCTATGCACAGATTGTATGTCTATATGACAATATGGTTAAAGATACACAATATAATATTGACCTGACAATCAGTGATAATGATCTTGTTTCTCAATTTGGAATCAAAACCGTCACATTCACATGCACCAAGGCTTGGAAGAAACTGGGCAAGGCTCAGTTCTTTGAAAACTGGTTCTTTGGTTATATCTGGGAAAAGGATTTGATACAGTCTCCAGATGGACAGAAGATATACAGACTCCTGAAACCATTTACTCAGAGTGACATTGAAGACGAAGGCTTTGATTTTGTATCTGAAGTACCATATCTGGAGTTTTCAATAGATGATGAAGGCAACGTCATAATTCCTGATGAATTTGCACTTGGTTTCCAATTTTCAGGATATGATTGCTATTTCCTTGGTCCTAAGAAGTCTAGCGTAGCCCTGAACCCATCCGTATGTTATGACGGAAATCTACTGGAAATCAATTGGTTCCCAGGACTTTACAAGGGCGGAAAACTCTCTGCATCATGGGGTGCTGCAAGCTCAGCCTTGATTTCACTCCCTGGCGGTCCGGATCTGGAAGAACTTTTGTCAGAATAAAAATACTTGACTAATTTAAAACAAAGTGGTAACCAATACCTTGGTTACCACTTTGTTGTTTTTATTCAGCTCCTGTCATCTCCTCAAGAGATGTTCCTGCTGGAGTCTCTGGAACGATATTCTCATCAACCTGCTCTGTCGGTGTCTCAGCAGATGTTTTCTGCTGCCAAGGCATCTTCTGAAGCTTGCAGAGAACTGCAAACACAACGCAGGCAATAACCAGCAGACCATAAAGGAACTTTACAAAGCCCGATGTCTTCTTCTCTGCAAAAGGATCTACGCCAGTAGTTACAACAGGCAGATTGGCCATCTTGGTAAGGGTGTTGCCGAATGGGACATTTACCTTGACCTTGGCATTGATTGCCCAGCCGTTAGCATTGAGGAGTGAAGAGATATCACGCTTGCGCAGTTTCATCCATGCCAGGAGCATTGACGGGCCTGAAATAACCAGCAGAATCATTACTACAACCAGAACCATCTGCCATAGTTTCAAACTGATAAAACCAGTGAATATTGCTGCAAGAGCAGAACCCAACATGCCTAATGCCATACCTATGGCAGCAAAGATACCGGCAAACTTAGCAATGTCAAACGCTGGTTTAGCAGCCGTTGCAGCCTCGCCACCCTGAACAGATGCTGGCGCAGCAGCTATCTTTGCCGTAGCATCGGAAGTAACCTTGGCATCCTTCTCTGCAGCAAACTTGTTGATCTGGTTCTCAACGAACTGTCCCATCTTGCGGTAAGGAGACCAGAATGCCTGGCGGATGCTGATTGGATTGTCAACAATTTTTGTGACAGTTGCATCCCAGTCAAGACCGTTGCGGTCATAGAAGATTGCATTCTTGCCTACCCTCAGATTCTCTATGTCACCGTCGGTCATGGCTGCCACAATCTGCATTGTTGCGGCACTCTGCTTGCAGGTGCAGTCACAATAAATAAGGTACATTCCGCTGAGGCCTGCCATGGCATTGTGATTGCCCATGTTGGCAACTTTCATACAGAAATCGCAACTGCGCTGGTCAATGTACAGCGTACCTGCCTGGAATATGGCCTTTGCATCTGGTGAATAGAAATCACGCAGCGATACGTAGTTCTTCAGAAGGGTAAAGAAATCACGACGCAGATGGAGCAGCTTGTCAACGGCCTCAATTGAACCGGCCTCTTCTTCAAGAGCCTTATCCTGAGCAACAAGCTCCAGCAACTGTGCCTTCTGGTCTGCAGCAAGAACGGCTTTGATTGTGTCAAGACCAAGAGACTCAACGGCATCGCCCTTCTTGGCACCAGTCCACGCTGTATATGCTCCAAACTTTGAGAGAACGGCACCCCACTCTGCTTCTGAGATGGAATCCTTACCTGCGCACTCAGCATCCAGAACAAGGCTCTTCAAAGTAGCAAATGCGCCCTGCCATGCTGGATTGATGAGCTTCACGTCAAGCGGAAGTGTCAGATCTGCAGATACCTTAGCCAGAGGATACTCAGAAATCTCACCGTTGCACTCTGCCAGATTCTTTGCGCTGATTGCGCCGATGCGTTCTGCAGAGACATCAAGGGTCGATGCACTGTCGCCATTGAATGCGGCCAGCTTGCATCTCATGAAATAGTCTGCAATCTTTTCCTTTACAGCGTTGCAGGCAGCAAGTGCGGCATCGGTAGAGTCTGCGTACGGGAACACGTTAGCCTTGTCCTGCTCTGCAGCGTCCTTCCATGCTGCATAATCTGCACATGCGGTATAGAATGCCTCAATCTGGTCTGCATTTACGCCATCCTGTCCACTGCGGTCAGCGCATGTACCCATGGTTGTCTTTACAAAAGCAATGACCTTCTTCAGGTCCTCATCATCAGTTGATCCTTCTGTGATTATTCCATCACCGTTGAAACGTGTCTGGGCAAAGATTGCAAGCGAATCAGAAGTATCAGCAACAGAAATCTCCTGCTTGTCCTTTCCAAGATTCTTCAGAATCTGCTGCGCAGATACCTTAAGTTTCTTTCCGTCAGCGCATTCAGTATTGAAAGCTGACAGCGGAATTGAATCACCCTCCTTTACAAGAAGATCAGCATCCTTGAGCACGGAAGTCAGCCACTTTGCAGCAGCAACCACCTCATTTACATGTATTTTGCCATCAGAATTGGTGTCTATCATCTGAAGAGTCTTCTCATCAAACTCAAGTCCCTTTACCGGGCAACTCAAAACGGTCCAGAGCTTCTGGTCAAGTTCATCAAGGTGAGCAATATCTGCTCCTGACTCAATGTTTACTCTGGTTACTCCACCAATGGTAGAGAACTTCCAATCATACTTCTCTTTCATATATTTACATATATTTATAAATTTAACTGTCTCATTCTATCCATTTTTTTACAAATGTAGATATTTTCCACAAAAAAGAGCCAAAAAAAATGCATACCTTCGCATTCTGAAACAACCAATTGCCAATTCTGGATACATGAGAAAACTTTGCAGCATAATACTTAAACTGATGGGATGGACTACCGACGGTTCACCTGTACCGGAAAACAAGTGCATCATTCTTGGAGTGCCCCACACCAGCATGATGGACTTTGTTGTCTCATATCTCTACTACACCTCAGTGGGCGGTCATGCGCGATGCATGATAAAGAAGGAGCTGTTCTTTCCGCCTCTGGGCTGGATTCTGAGGGCGCTCGGTGCCATTCCTGTAGACAGGAAGAACTCCACAACGCTTGTCAGAAGCGTAATCAAGGAGATGGAATCATCTGATTATTTTCACCTTGCCATTGCCCCAGAAGGTACCAGAAAGCCCGTCAGAAACTGGAAGACTGGTTTCCATCTAATTGCAAAGGAGGCAGGAATACCTGTCTATATGGGATACTTTGACTGGAAGACAAAGCGCGTCGGCCATGGCGTCAGAATTGAACTGACGGACGATGCACGTGCAGACATGAAGCGCATCCAGCAGCTGTATGAGGAGATGAATCTTGGTGCAAAGCACCCTGAAATGTACCTAACCAGATAATTCCAAGCCCAGATGAGACACGACTTTGCATCGCTTTCAGAGTTATACAACTATTCTACAAAGGTTTACGCATCAAGACCTGTCGCACAGTTCGTTGACGGCAGTCAGAAATACACGTTCGCAGAATTCGGTGACACCTGCAGGAATCTGTCAAAGAGGCTTCAGAACTTTGGCATCAACTCAAATGACAAGATTGCCATTCTGTCACAGAACATGCCGAACTGGACAGTAGCGTTCTTTGCAATCACTGCTTTCGGAAGAATTGCAGTTCCAATTCTGAATGAGATGACAGAGCCTGAGATAACCAGCATTCTGCTCCACTCAGAGGCCAAGGCCATATTTGTATCCAGGAAGCTGTTTCCAAGGCTTTCTGACAAGGTTCTTGAGCAGATGTCACTTGTCATCTGCACCGATGACCTGAGCATCATGAAAGCAAACGATGAGAAATTCACCTGCGACGGCACCATATCAAATCCGCTTTCTGATGACATTGCAGCAATCATCTACACCTCAGGAACAACCGGAACGGCAAAAGGCGTGATGCTGAGTCACAGAAACCTCTGCGCCAACGTCCTTGAGGCATGGCACGCACAGAAGGTAAGACGCAGGGACGTTTTCCTGTCAATCCTGCCTATGGCGCATACGTATGAGATGAGCATCGCCATGCTCTACCCATTCTCTGTTGGAGCCTGCGTCTATTACATAACGAAAGCCCCTACTCCATCCGTCCTGATGGATGCCCTGAAGAAGGTCCGTCCTACATGCATGCTCTCTGTTCCGCTCATTATTGAGAAGATCTACCGCAGCAGCATTATCCCAACCATTGAGAAGAGCCGTTTCCTGAAGGCGCTGAACAATTTCTCGCCTAAGATTCTGTGCCTTCTTGTTGGAATAAAACTCAAGAAGACATTCGGCGGACGCATCAAGTTCTTTGGAATTGGCGGTGCAAAGCTTGATCCTGAAGTTGAGAGATTCCTGCACAGAGCCCGCTTCCCGTATGCTATCGGCTACGGCCTGACAGAAACCGCGCCACTGATCTGCAACGCCAGCCCGTTCAAGACATGTGTGGGATCAACCGGCATCGCAGCTCATGGAGTTCAGATCAGGCTTGAGAATGTTGACCCTGTAACCGGTCAGGGAGAACTTGTTGTCAAGGGTGACAACGTAATGCGTGGCTATTACAAGGATTACACCCGTACAGAATCTGTCCTGTCTGCTGACGGCTGGTTCCACACCGGTGACATTGCCACAAAGGACAAGAAGAACCGTTATTATATAAAAGGTAGGCTTGGCAGCCTTATCCTTGGTCCTTCCGGTGAGAACATCTACCCGGAAGAGATTGAGACCGTCCTGAACAACTTCAAGGACGTCAACGAATCACTGGTTATTGAGCGCAACGGCCACCTTATTGCCCTTGTTCAGTTCAACGACAACGTCCTTGACTGGAACCTTGAAGGCCAGGATAAATTCGTCGAGATGCTTGAAGACCGCAAGAAGGCCATCCTTGACTACGTGAACAAACGCGTCCGCAAATCCTCAAACATCCAGAGCATCGAAATCCAGAAGGAACCCTTCGTCAAAACCGCCACCCACAAGATCAAGCGTTTTCTCTATAATGGGGACAGGTCAACGAACGGTTGAGGGACAGGTCAACGAACGTTCGTTGACCTGTCCCCAATTTCATCTCATCTCCTTCCTTATCCGATATTTGGAGAGCCCTGTAATTCTAGACAATTGTTCCAAAGACCCCTTTGCCCGAATTGCAATTTCAAAGGCTTTTCTTAACTGTCCAGATGTAGCATTCTGATAATCAGAAGGACTTCTAAATCCAGTTTCCTTTGAGAGCAATAGTTTTATTTTTTCATCAGAATTATCCCTTTCAACCTTACGGAAGTCCTCCTCTTTATCAACACAAACATTTTCAACCAGATCTTCAAGTCCGTCAAACGAAATGCGATCCGTTATTGCATCGACATTACAAATTGAATCAAATTTTGGATTTTTTCTTTTGGATTCGAAGTCATATGTCCATGAGCACCAAGGATAATCACTGACTTTATTGACAACTCCTGCCTTCAGTGGATTCTGATTGATATACCGGAACAAAGTAAAGAAATACTCCTCATCTTCACATGGCTCAGATCTGAATCTATCCTGAAACAAATGCCCAACTCTTCCATATCTGTGGTTGTAATAGAAAACATAGCCCGATGCGATGCTCTTAACAATCTCACCGATGCTCTTGGTTCCCTCCTTGACAAGAAGATGAACATGGTTTGACATTAATACCCAGGCATAAAACACACACCCATCCTGAGTAACAGTGCCATCCTTCTGACGTGTCAGTTTTACATCTCTCAACGTTTGAATCAGTTGCAAGTAATCTCTTTCCTCTTCAAAGATGTCTTGCTTGTTGATTCCCCTCAGCATTATATGATAAATGCCGGTACTTGCTTTTCTTCTTGATTTTCTTGACATAATGTTTAATATTTAAAAAAAACATACAGGGAGCCTCATAATGAAACTCCCTGTATGCAAATTAATTATTGTTTTCGAACAGTTTAGTGACCTGTCCCTGAATCGTTCGATGACCTGTCCCCTTATCTGACCAAATTCTTGAAGGCGTTGCCGAAGATCAGGTAGCTGGTGTTGCCAGCGATGGTACCCTCATTCTGGCCCCAGAGGAATGGCCAATCATCATAGTTCTCAAAGTGATCCGGATGACGGAACAGCAGACCTGGAGCAACGTTACCAGGGATGAATGAGAAGTCAGCACGGTTGTTGCCGTAGAAGACCTGCTTTGGACGAGCAGCACCGACTGCAGCTACAAGAGAGTAGTTGTGGTATGGGTGGCAGCCAAAGAGGAAGTCTGCAGCACGGTATGCGTCATCCTTGCTTACGATATCTGGGAAGTACATGCTTGCAAAGCAGACTGTGGTACCGAAGCTTACAACGCTACCGCTGCCGGCCCAGTTGCCAAGACCCAGAGGAATACCGTAAGGGTTGTTGTCATCAAGGCTCTTGATGTACTCGTTGTACTTCTCAACGTATGGACGAAGCTTCTCCTTGTACGATGCATCCATGTATGGGATAGCGTCAAGAGCGGTCTGCAGGTTATTGTTCACACCACGGTCAAGTGATGTCCAGATCTGTGCCAGGAAGCCGTCAAGATACTGCTGCTCGCCTGTAGCAGCATAGAGCTGAAGGTTGGTAGCAACATCGCCCATGTTTCTCTGAGTCTGTGGAGCCTGCTGTGGCTGCTGGTTACCGCCCTGCTGTGGACGACGGCGCTGAGCCTGACGGTTCATAAGCTCGGTAGCCTCCTTCATGAGTCTCTCAGACTGTACCAGGGCACGCTTTGCAAGGGCATCGTTGTAACCCTCAAGTGCACGGCTTGCAGCAGCAAACATTGTTGCAGCACGGAAATCGAGCGATGCGTTGCGGTCTGTGAATGCCCACATATCATCAGGAGTACCGCTTGACTTGCCGTCAGCAGACTTCTGGTATGGCTTCAGGCTTGGGTCGTAGTGCAGACCGTCTGTGATGGCTGCAGCGTCGCCAAGGTGATGATAGTTGTCAAGAACAGAGTTTGAAAGTGTCGATGCCATGTAACCAATCTGCTCAGCCTGGGCAACCAGGTTCAGGGTTCCATGCTCGATGAACTGAAGAATATCAGGTGTACCGTCCGGTCTGTGAAGGTCAACATAGCGCTGGTCCTCATCAACGAAGGTCTCATCACGGTCAGACTTGAAGAGCTCCCAGTTACGTACAAGGCTCTGTACCACGCTGATGTTTGAACCGGTCTCAATGTCAAAGTCACCGGCATCGAAGAATCCACCAACGTTCAGGCCTGGAATCAGCTGATATGGCTTGTACTTGGTGTCAGCAAGTGACCTCTGGCTGTGAAGGTCAAAGTGGTCTGTGATAGGAGCCTGCAGGTAACCCTCCTTGAATGGCTCGCCGTGCCAGATCCTATAGCCCTCATTTACAGTCATGTGGTTCATGTGGATTGGAATCCACACGTCACTTGTTGCATCGGTAATCTTGTCATAGACAGTCTTGTCAATGATAAAGTTGCCGGTCTCTGTGTTGCCATACTTGATCTTATATACACCTGGCTCCTGTACCTTGCTGAAGTCAAACTTCACATAGTTGTACTTGTAGTACTCACCCCATACGGTGGTGTTGCCGGTGAATGCAACAGACTCAGAACCATCAGCATTCAT
The DNA here is from genome assembly GCA_024398535.1 of Bacteroidaceae bacterium. Lineage (GTDB taxonomy): Bacteria > Bacteroidota > Bacteroidia > Bacteroidales > Bacteroidaceae > Colenecus. Next base: position 11,139 of record JAKSIY010000025.1, on the reverse strand, counting down.
CTTGATGATCGATGCCTTTGGCTGAACCTTGTCATTCTTGTCAAGCTCAATCACAGCAACCTTTGGCTGCTCTGGCAGATAACCTACCTGGCAGAAACCGATGTTCGGCTCCCTGATCCAGCCCTGGATTGCATTTGGCTCAACTGTCCATGTTACAACCTGACCGGTCTTTCCTGCAGGAAGGACGCTGCGCAGTACGAACCATCCGTTCTGAGCCAGCATACGGCCATCATAGAGCTGAAGCTCAGCATCTTCACTGCTGACCTTGATCATGCGCTCAGGCTGATCAGGAGCAAGCAGGATGGAATGACCTGTCTCAATTGGCAGCGGATCAACGAACTTGTCTGTGCCACGGTCATCGTATGTCTTGAATCCCTTGTACTGAAGTGGCTTCTCGCTGTTTGGCTTTACTACAGTCTCACTTACGGCATAGCGTGGGAAACGGTTATAGCGGCCATCCATGATGAAGGTCTTGAGCCAATACTGTGAAGGCAGGAACTCCAGGTTAAAGCCAGCCTTGCCGGCAAGCTCAGCAGGAACAGGCTTGTCAAGGATCACTGAAATCTGGACAGCATCGCCGATACCCTTGACCTCAACGCGTGAGTCAAAGTCATAGTCCGGATACCTCAGGGAAACGCTGATTGTGTTGTTGAGGGAATCAACTGTACGGTCTGTCATCTGTGGAACAAGGTCCCACTGCTCAGGAGTGTTGCTGAGACGGATGGCACCACCCTGGACTGTACGTACGCCATGATGGATAATCTCAATACCAGAGTTCTTCTCATCATTGAAGCCACCATTGAAACTGTTGCTGAAAACCAGAACGTTAACGCCCGGTCTCTCAAAATACTCAAGGCCATTGATCTGAAGACCATTGTCCTTTGGGCCTGTTGAGCAGGCTGCCATCAGTAGAGCAGAAATGGCAAATAAACTTATTTTCTTCATATTTGGTGTGAATTGTGTCTTTTGTGACCTACAAAGATAGTATTTTTGCATTGAAAACAAATAATATGGGTCACAAAACAACAAATACCGGAAGAGCAACATTTGCAACAAGACTAGGCGCAGTTGCCGCAGCAGTAGGATCAGCAGTAGGATTCGGAAACATCTGGCGTTTCCCTTACATAACAGGTCAGGACGGAGGCGGAGCCTTCCTTATAATATACGTACTGGCAGTCCTGTTCCTAGGAATACCTCTGATGATTGCAGAGTTCTCAATAGGACGTACGGCACACAGGAATGTAGTTGGAGCATACAGAAAAATTGCCCCTGGCACCCCATGGTGGACAGTGGGCGCCCTAGGTCTGGCAGTAGCCATGCTGATACTCGGCTTCTATGTGGTAATCTCTGGCTGGACACTCTGCTACACCTGGAGAGCACTTACAAATGACTTCTCAGCAACCGTTTCCGCAATGCAGATGGCCGATGCCTCACTTGATGCCGCAGGGGCCCTGACAGCAGATTTCGGGAACTTCGTATCAAGCCCCATAGCCCCGCTGGCATGGACAATACTTGCCATAATCATCAACGCAGGAATCCTGCTTGGAGGCGTACAGAAAGGAATTGAAAGGGCATCGAGCGTACTCATGCCCGTACTTGGCATACTGCTGCTGATACTTGTAGGTAACAGCCTCAGACTCAACGGATTCGCCGACGGAATGAGATTCCTGTTCGTTCCAGACTTCAGCAAGGTCGACGGACACGTACTGATTGACGCCATAGGCCAGGCATTCTTCTCCCTGTCAGTGGCAATGGGAATCATGGTAGCATACGGATCATATCTTGACGACAGCACAAAACTTGGAAAGACAGCCAGTCAGGTTGCAATAATGGATACTCTGATAGCCATTCTGGCAGGCGTAGTCATTTTCCCAGCCTGTTTCTCTTTCGGAATTGCCCCAGGACAGGGTTCCGGCCTTGTTTTCGTAACTCTTCCTGCCGTATTCCTTCAGATGCCGGGCGGTTATATTATAGGAGTGCTGTTCTTCTTCCTGATTACCCTGGCAGGAATAACTTCATGCATGAGCATATTTGAGGTTCCGATATCTTTCCTGCAGGAAGAGCTGAACATGTCAAGGAAAGGAGCCGTTGCAGCCAGCTGCGTGTTTGCACTGGTACTGGGCATTGCCTGCTCGCTGTCTCTGGGCCTGTGGAACGGATTCCAGATTGCCGGAGACTGTCTGTTTGACTTCCTTGACCACGTTACATCACTCTACATGATGCCTATCTGCGCACTGCTGACAGCCATCATGGTAGGCTGGGCACTCAAGAAAAACTTCCTTGAGCATGCCATAAGCAACGGAGGCAAAGACTCTGCCTGGTTTGTAACACCACTTGTGTGGATCCTCAGAATCTTTGCCCCTGTGGCAATTCTTGTAATATTCCTTAGCGGAATAGGTCTTATCTAAGCTCCGGTCACTTTCCAGCGGACACGCCAGCGGCCATCCGCAAAGTCGTGGCTCAGAATCTTGAACTCCCCTATCTCGCGGGTGTTGGACACATGCAGTCCGATGCACGCACAGTCATCGTAATCGCCGATGCTGACAATCCTGAGCGTTTCAGAAGCGTCTTCAGGCAACTTGCTCAGATCAACCATCTGCGATGCCATCTGACGGGTAACGTACTGCACTGTAACGTCAAGGTGTCTTCTTATGATCAGATTCACAACCTTTTCTATCTCCTGAACCTGTTCCGGAGTCGGGGCTGTTTCAAGCTCATAGTCACACTTTGACTTCTTTCTCTCAATGTGGGCGTTGCGTGAACGCGGACAGCCGAACATATTTACCATTGTCCGGTTGAGAATATGTTCGGCTGTATGCATCGGAGGATATTCCTCCTTATTGTGTGCGTTGAGCACAGGTTCTTCTGACATCAGAGTGAAATAGTGTACATTGTAATTGAATATGGCTCAACCTGTACCTTCATGCTCTTCTTGACCTTGACATCAGACTTGACTGGAGCAATTGGCTGCTGGTCATAGTTGTTCTCATCATTTGGCTGACCCTTGATGGAAGTAACAACAGCATTTGGCTTAACATTGAATCTTGACAGATTGAAGCTTGCCTCAGCAGCATTCTCGGTGGCGTTGCAAACCTTTACATAGAGCTTGCGTGCCTTGGTGTCAAGAACTACAGACTGGCCAAGCAGGTTGTCCTCACGGTCAAACTTTACGCAGTCACCATAGAAGTAGTCACCGCTTGACTGACCGAACATCTGCTGTACATAGTAACTGCAGGTCAGGTATGGCTTCTCATTATCAAAGTAGATAAGGTCTGGATTCCAGTTGTTTGTACCCTTCTTTGCGAACAGAGGAGCGTATGATGTCATTACGACAATGTCACCGTTGCGCTCAACGTGCAGCAGGTAGAGACCCTCTGCAAGGGCATCGATCAGCTTCTTGTCCTTTGCTGCATACTCACCCAGATAGATCTTTGTCTTGCGGTCACGTGGATAGCTGTCATACTGACGGTTCTCAAGGAAGAAAGTCCTCTGCTCATAGTAGTGCTCGTCAAGGATTGGAACCTCAAGCTCGGTAGCGAACTTCCAGCCCTCCTCAAAGTCAGCGTTGCCCGGATGTGAACCAGGACCGGCTGTACCTACAATCACAATCTCAGGATATGCAGCACGAACCTTGTCATAGATGTACTTGAAGCGCTCCTCAAACTCAGGAGTGATCTTCTCTTCGTTTCCAAGACCCAGATACTTCAGACCAAAAGGTTCTGGATGACCAGCATCGGCACGTACCTTACCCCACTTTGAAGTGGCAGGACCGTTTGCCCACTCAATCAGGTCAAGAGCATCCTGTGCCCACTCATCCATATCTTCCATTGGAGCAGCATCCTGAGCCTGTGTACGCATGTTCCAGCCACCGTTTGTACCCTGGCAGTTTACACCGCAAGGAAGAATTGGAACTGGCTCCATGCCAAGATCCTCGCAGAACTGGAAGTACTCAAAGTAACCCATCTCCATTGACTGATGGTAACCCCAGGTATTCTTGATCTGCTTACGTGTCTCACGTGGACCTACGGTTGTCTTCCAGCGGTATGTATCCCAGAAACCGTCACCGCCACCATGAACTACGCAGCCGCCAGGGAAGCGCATGAACTTAGGATTCAGGTCAGCAAGAGCCTGTGCAAGGTCCTTTCTAAGACCATGACCCATGAAAGTATCCTGTGGGAAGAGTGAAACCATATCAACATCAAGGGCACCTGTTGTCAGGGAAAGAATCTGAAGAGTTGCGTTTGTGCTGCTTACCTTTGAGGTCAGAGTTACCTCATATTTCTTCCACTGGTTTCCTGACACCTTGATGATTGTATCAGCTACAATCTGAGGCTGACGCATGCCAAAGCCACGGAACTGACCTGGAGCACCACCTGCAGGAGCAGCTGCCGGAGCGGCTGGAGCAGTAAGTACTACGCGTACCTCTTTGTCAACGCCGTCCGGGTTACGCAGGAATACAGAGAAATCATACTTTGCACCCTCTTCAACCACGATGCCGTCAAAACCATTGTTGCTGATACCAAAGCCGGTCCATCCGTTATAGTCGTAGAACTCCTTGGCGCGCTCAATGTTCAGACGCATGTAGTTAGGGTTGTTAGGATGGATAGGATCCTGCTGCTTAGGTTCAATGTAACCAAGAGAATGACCAGGACGCTCTGTCTTCCATGCAGTACCGGCACCCCAGCCGTCACGTTCTGCAGGGCTATACTCAAAAGAACCGTTCTGAATCAGCTCTGCACAGAGACCACCGTCAGCAGAAGAACTGATGTCCTCAAAGAAAATACCGATCAGTTCATTGCTGATCTTCAGACCACCTGCGGGAGCCTTCATGGCCTTCTGCGCAGTGGCGTTCATGACGGCAGCCGATGCCAGCAGCGTCATGACCAGAGTTTTTGCTTTCATTGCTATAGTTGTTTAGTTGTTAGTCTTGTCCTGACAAAGATACATAAAAAATATGAGCTATGGAACTCTCACTACATCAACCGTATGACTTCCTGCCCCAATCAGATCCTGACGTTCTGAAATACATTTCTGATACTCCATGAAAAGGGCAAACGCCTCATCACTCATTCTGTTGAGCCTGGTACGCATATAGTCAGCAGCCCCGTCAGGAGAGAAGATAGTGACACGCTCCAGACCGGCTTCCTTATTAAGGTGGTCTATGTCTTCCAGACGTATGTAGTCATAAAGCTCATCACCGCTGCTCCTGACATGGAACGTTTCATCAACAAAGCCACGCGCCCGCAGGTCACATATCCGGTCATCTTCAAAACAGTATGAAAGAATGCTGTATTCATTCATCAGATAGGCCACAAGAATGTATCCCCCGGGCTTTGTTACCCGCTTGGCCTCAAGCAGCGCCTTGAGCTTTTCATTCGGGTCACAAAGATGGTACAAAGGGCCCAACAGCAGCGTAACGTCAGCCAGATTATCAGGAAGGAACGGCATGTCCCTGGCATCTCCCTGTACGACATCAGCATCGGGCTGACGTTCCAGGAATACATCAATGTTCCTGCGAACAAGTTCCACCGCCTTGACCTTCACACCCTCTTGCATCAGGGCCGATGCATACCTGCCAGTCCCCGCCCCTATGTCAAGGACAAGATCACCGGCTTTAAGGAAGCGATGCAGGTGATACATAGTGGTATTGAACTCTACCATTCCATGCCTGCGCAAAAGACGCTTGTCTTCCGGATGCTTACTGTAGTGCTTATCTATATTGGACAGTGCCATACACCTGTTATTTCAATGCAAATATACAAAAAAAGAGCAACCCTTGCGGATTGCTCTTAGCGGAGAGAGAGGGATTCGAACCCCCGGTACCTCGCAGTACGCCGGTTTTCAAGACCGGTGCTGTCGACCACTCAGCCATCTCTCCAAACTCTTTTACAAGAGGCCTTTCGTTTAAGGCGATGCAAAGGTGAGAATAATATTTGAATCCACCAACACTATTCCTTAAAAAATTTTCAGCCCCGACTGGAAAATGTGCATATTTTACAAATACGAAACAAAACCGAACATGATTTTACCAAAAATGAACCGATTTTACAATCGTCGTCTAAGCAATTCGGCTTAATTTGCATCCGGAAAAGATTTCACTTCAGCAAAGACTGAAAGTAATGAGAACGGGAAAAAGACTATCTGGAAATGTAAAGGCAATTGCAATGGCTATTGCTGTATTCCTTATGTACTCATGTTTCCACACCTCTTCACAACAGAAAATCACAAAGGCACAGATTGACTCAATAAGGGCAGAAAGGGACAGCATCTGGATTGCCGGCAGAAGCCAGATGGAACAGTCTTCCTTTACAGAAGCTGTAATGAAGCTTACCACGGCACTTGACCATTCAAAGGATATTCAGGACACCTCTTCAATTATCCAGATACACAATCAGCTTGGAATCATTGCCAAGAAAATGGGAAGAAGCGACGAAGCTCTGCGTAATCACTACCAGGCATTCCAGCTGGCTTTCAGCAACCAGGACACCTCATACCAATCCCTCAGAAACAAGATTTCATCAATCAGTAATCTTGGTAGTATTTTTCTGGAGATAGGAAACATTGACAAGGCAGAGGAATACTTCAAGATGGCAGTCCAGATGGAAGCCGGACTTAAGGAAGACAAGGACAAGGCCATCAACCACGGCAATCTTGGCAATGTATATGAAGTGAAGGGTATGCTTGACTCTGCTTTGGTTCAGTATCAGCTCTCAATGGAGTACAACAAACTGGCTGGATCACAGCAGGGAATAGGCATCTGCCACATACATTACGGAGACATTGCATATCAGAACGGCGATGTTGAAACGGCCATCTCTGAGTATCACCTTGCAATAAAGTCACTGACCGACAATTTCTATAGGAAGGAAAGGATTGATGCACTTCAGAGACTCTCCTCAATCTACCTTTTTCAGAAAAGATACCCTGAGGCAAAACACATGATAGACCACTCCTTCACAGACGCAAAGGCTCTGGGCAGATACGATTACCTATATGACGCCACCCTGCTGCTTGCAAACTATGAGGAGAAGATGAACAATCTCAGGAATGCGCTTGATTACTACCATCTTGGATACCATTATTTGGATTCGCTGAACTGGATTGAACAGAAGACAGAAGCTGCCGTCAGGGAACTCTCAATTGAACACGAAAGGAAAACCAATCTGGAGCAGCTGAACAGCATCCAGACCGCCCACAACAACCTCAAGAAGGCAAAGCAGGCAGAAAGCATCCTCTTCTTCATTTCAGCACTCTTGTTCCTGATTACAATCGTTCTGCTGTTCGCAATGCTGCGCACCAGGAAACTCAGGATTGAAGAGATGCTGAAGAACAATGCCGTCAGAAACGCATTCTTCACAAACATAACCCATGAGTTCAGGACCCCTATTACAATAATAAAGGGAATGGCTGAACTACTCAGGGATGCTGACCACACCAGAGAGAACAGACAGGCCCATCTGGAAACCATAGAGCGTCAGAGCAACATTCTTCTGAGACTTGTAGAAAAACTTCTCTGCATATCAAAGATGAGCGTTGGCTCAGACCCTAACCAGATATGGAGACACGGTGACATAATATCCTTCATTCGTATGGTATGTGCCCTGTATAAGGATTATGCAGAATCCCTTCATATCAGCCTGAAGGTTTTCACCAAAGAGGATAAGATTGAAATGGATTACGTTCCATACTATTACGACAGAATCATAAGCAACCTATTGTCAAACGCCTTCAAGTTCACTCCAGCAGACGGGTATATCCAGATTACCATGGATTCCAGCAAGGACAATATGATTCTGACATTTGAAGACAATGGCATAGGCATTTCCCATGAGGACCAGAAACAGATCTTTGACATCTTCTTCCAGGGTTCAAACACAAACGGACAGCACGGAAGCGGAATAGGGCTGGCATACGTAAGACAGATGGTAGTATCAATGGGCGGAACCATTGACGTCTCAAACAGAACGGACGGCAAAGGTCTGAAGACGACAATGACCTTGCCAAAGAAGTGTCCGGACGCCACAAAAGAGATAACTCCATACAATATTGAAGATGATTATCAGGCAATAACCCATAATGTCCTGCAGAGCAGTTATGAAGTAATCAACGTCCCGGACAAACAGTCAGACAGGCAGTCACCATCAGAAGACCTGAACAGACCTACCATCATGATTGTAGAGGACAACCGTGATGTCATAAGCTATATTGAGGAATTACTCGGCAAAGAATACCGCATCATCAGTGCATCAGACGGTTATGATGCACTAAGCAAGGCAAACCAGACCATTCCAGACCTGGTGATCACTGATGTCATGATGCCTGGCCTTGACGGATTCAAGCTGTGCAGGACAATACGCAAGCATGAATTGATGGCTGATATTCCTGTAATCATCTGCTCGGCAAAGATTGAAGAGAAAGACAGGATTGAGGGACTGGAGAGCGGTGCAGACTACTACATAACCAAGCCTATCAATTCTCAGGAATTGAAAGAGACCGTCAAAAGGCTTATATCTGAAAGGACCCAGTCCCATGCAGAGGTAAGACAGGCTATCCAGGACGTTGCAGAGGGAAAGCCTATGACCTACGCTGAAACTGACAGAGAATTCATTGACAAGCTGAACAATCTGGTCAAGAGCAAGATGATGTCCAGAAAGATACAGGTTGAGGACATTGCCGATGCCATAGGCATGGGAAAAAGCACATTAAACCGCAAGATAAGACTGCTTACAGGTGTATCCACATCGGCATACATACTGCAGATCAGGATTGAAGAGGCATGCAGACTGTTGCGTGAGACCGACTTGTCAATAGGTGACGTCTCTGTATCATGCGGTTTTGAAAGTCTGAGCTATTTCAGCAGGGTGTTTCATCAGAACATAGAGATGACACCTTCTGAATACAGACAAAAGGAGAGAAAACTTAGTTAATCAAATCTAGATAATCTTTTTCGTGAAGGGCTGACTGGGATGTTTGAATTTCGGTCAGCCCACTTTTTTATTACTTTTGTAGCATTAAAGAAATCCATCACATGAAAAGAACCGTCATACTTCTTGCCAGCATGGCATCGCTGCTGTTCTGCACACGGACACAGGCTGCGCCAGCTGAGAATTCGTACCTTTCAGAGAGAAACGTAGCAGTATTTTACCCTAACGGGTTCCAGTCTGAAAGGATGCTGCCCTCACCTATTTTCCTGAGGGAGCCCGTTCCAGTAGCTTCCGTTCCTGAGGACTGGAAGATCAGGCCGGACTACTCTGTCGTAAATGGCAGGACCACTGTTACCATAACGATTGGCAGCAACGATGACATCTATGGTACTGGCGAGGTAGTAGGCCCTCTGAGAAGAAACGAGCAGGAGGTAATTTTCTGGAATACAGACAACTACGGCTACACCACAGATAACGGAAAGAGGCTTTACCAGTCACACCCATGGATTCTTGGACTTAGACCGGACGGAACTTCGTATGGAATCATTGCCGACAACACATGGAAATCCAGTCTGGTTTCAAGAGGCAACACTCTGGTATTCACATCAGAAGGTCCAGCTTTCAGGGTCGTGGTGATAGAGAAGGAAAACAGCCAGGAAGTGCTGAAAGAGCTTGCTAGACTGTCAGGAACAATGGAACTGCCACCTATGTGGGCTCTGGGAAACCAGCAGTGTCGATACAGTTACTATCCGGAATCAAGAGTAAAGGAGATTGTGGACAATTTCAGGACCAGACAGATTCCCTGCGATGTTGTATGGATGGACATTCATTACATGGACCAGTATAGGGTCTTTACGTTTGACCGCAGAAGGTTCCCAGATCCGGAAGGACTTCACAAGTATGTGAACGACAACGGTATGAAGACCGTATATATGATTGACCCGGGAATAAAGGTTGAGAAGGGTTACTCTGTTTATGACCAGGGCATCGCAAATGACTATTTCATAAGGAATTCAGAAGGTGAAGTCTATACAGGTAAGGTATGGCCGGGAGATTGCAATTTCCCGGACTTCACAAGACATGAGGTTCGCACATGGTGGTCTGGTCTTACCAGGGATTTCATGCTGAGGGGTGCAGACGGACTTTGGAATGACATGAATGAACCGGCTGTATTTGAAGTAAGTTCCAAGACCATGGATGAGGATGCAATCCATGAAGGCGGAGACGGCTATGAACGTGATGTACACCTGAGGTATCATAACATCTATGGAATGAACATGGTAAAGGCATCAAGAGAGGGTTCCCTGATGGCTTATCCGGACAAGCGTCCATTTGTTCTGTCAAGAGACAATTTCCTTGGTGGACAGCGTTATGGTGCCACATGGACCGGTGACAATGTATCTTGCTGGGAACACCTGCTCATGTCCATACCGATGACCATCAACCTGGGCTTGTCAGGACAGCCGTTCAACGGTCCGGACCTGGGTGGCTTTGCTGCCGACACTGAGGCAGAGCTGCTTGCTCACTGGTATTGCACTGGAGTTTATTTCCCATTCCTCAGGAATCACTCATGCGACGGCACAAGAAACCAGGAACCATGGGAATTCGGCAGCCGCATTGAGGATATCTGCCGCACGGCAATAAACCGCAGATACCTGATGATGCCTTACATCTACACTCTTTTCCATGAGGCATCGGTCAGTGGTCTTCCTGTCATGCGTCCGGTATTCATGGCCGACGAAAAGGATCTTTCACTGCGCTCTGAAGAGCGTGTCTATCTGCTTGGAAACGACCTCATGATCATCCCAAGGTGGGCTCAGGACCCTACCCTTCCAAAGGGAGACTGGGATATACTGAAACTTGAGGACAAGGATGATATGTATCAGGCATTCGTTGCCCAGAGAGCCGGTTCGATAGTACCTCTTACCCAACTGAGACAGAGTACCGCTGATTATGCCGCAGACAGTCTTACCCTGCTTGTCAATCCCGATGCAGAGGGCAATGCCTACGGAACCCTCTATGAGGATGCCTGTGACGGCTTTGAGTATCGTCACGGAGATTATGCCATGTACGAGTTCAGGGCCAGAACTGACTCAAAAGGAGTACTTGCCATAGAAATCATCCAAACAGACGGAAAGCGCGAATTCCAGGGCAAGACATTCAGGATTGGTTTTGTGACAGACGGAAAGATAACCTATTCTGACTGGACAACAGG
>JAKSIY010000024.1 GCA_024398535.1 Bacteroidaceae bacterium | reverse complement strand
TTGAATCCTGGTGCAGAATTCAGACTGAATGACAAGCTGAGTTTCGGATTGTCAGGAACAGCAGAAATGTATCATGAGAATATCAGTTGTACGGTAGAAGACAACATCTACCCTACCCACACCATTTTCTTCCTTTTCCAGCAGATAGGCAACTACACCGTCAGAGAAGGTTCTAGCTATGCCCGCAGATATAACGGCAAGACATTCGGTGGTTCTGCCGATGCAGAATTCTCAACCGGAATCATACAGAATTTCCTTGAAGCCGGTGCTACCGTGAACATTGAGGAGGCAATTGACGGTGGTTCAAGCTACGAAGACCATGCAGGAGAGTATCAGCAGATGGACATGGCATTCAAGGACCGTTTCCAGGTCAAGGGTGACAATATGATTCACAACATTGAGCTCAACGCAGGCATCCTCATGAGCAAGGGAAAGGTATTCAAGCAGAACACACACAAGGACAACCTTGGAAACACAATCTGGGAGATCAGTTCTTCTGAAATCACCCAGAAGGAGCAGGACGTCGTTGCCGACCTCTCATACAGGCTTGACCTTGTAAAAAATGGATTCTCACACTTCACTGCAAAGGTGAACGGAGGCATCGACATGGTTTCCGTAACACAGTATCCAGATGATTATCATGCAAAGTACACACTTGCCAACGCAGGCCTTGAGGTATCAAAAAGATGGAAGGAGAACCAGGTACGCTACAGTGTAACTGCCCTGGGAAACTATACCATGGCCCTGAATGAGCTTGACCTGGTAGTCCCAATGACCAAGAGTTCTGAGAAGAAATTCGCCAACAGTTACTATTCTCCAAAATATCAGTATGAGGCTGCTGAATTCTTCAACGCTTCACTGAAGGCCGATGCCGCCTACTCAATTGTAGGACGCGACCAGAACCGTTACTGGATCAAGCTTGGAGCAAGCTACAACCTGAGAAAGTACCTTGGTGACTACAACCGTTTCAATGACAGACAAACAGTCATGGCCAACATCAGCCTGACATTCTAAATAATATAATGATCTTATGAAGAAGAGTCTTCTAACAGGTCTGGTCGCAGCCTTCATGGCTGCGTCCTGCACTAAACAGGTTACCCCTGGATTTGCAATCGTAATTGATCCAAAGAGTTATTCTGAAGCACAGGCTGAGATAGACCAGTATCAGAAAACCGTTGAGAGCCGAGGCTTGAAGCCTATACTTGTCGTTGACAACTGGGGCATCCCGGACAGCATCCGTGCTGAGCTCATCAGGCTATACAACTCCAAGCAGAACCCTATTGAGGGCTGCGTCTTCATAGGTGACATTCCTATCCCACGCACCCGCGAGGCACAGCACATGACCACAGCCTTCAAGATGGATCAGGACGGAGATTTTGACCGTCAGGAATATACAGTGGCATCGGACCGCTACTATGATTCATTTGACCTGAAGTGGGATTTCATTGACCGTGATGACGAAAGACCGGAATACTTCTACTATCGTCTGCGTGCTGACGGTGCCCAGACCCTGCAGCCAACCATCTACTCTGCCCGCATCATGCCACGTAGCAATGACCTGGGCAACAAGTATGACAAGCTGCGCCGCTACATGCAGCGCGTGAACAACGCAGACAAAGAGAATCAGCCACTTGACAGGATGTTCTACTTCAGCGGCTATGGATACGTTTCAGAATCCGTTGATGCCCGCATCGACGAGAAAGCCGAGCACTATGACCAGTTCCCATGGATGAAGAAGCAGCAGGCTGCCATCACCTACCTTGACTGGAAGCGCGATGCCTTTGTGAAGGAACGCGTATGCACTGAGCTGCAGGAGCCATCATACGACTGGGCAGTAATGCATCACCACGGCAGCCCTGACATTGAGCACCTTAGCGACATGCCGGTTGGAGCAGATTTCTATGAGGCTGTTGACTGGCTCCATGAATATATCCTGTCACAGGTTGCCAAGGGAAAGGCAAAAGGCCGTGACATGAACACAATAAAGAACTCAATCAACAACGCTTTTGGCTACACTTTCGGCAACGATTGGTTTGAGGGTGAGGCTTCAATTGATTTTGAAGATGAGCGCAACCTCTCATACAAGGATTTTGCAACATTCCATCCACAGGTACGCATGGTAACGCTTGACGGATGCTACAACGGTTCATTCCACCAGGACGAAAGCATCCAGGAAGGCTATCTGTTCGGTGAAGGCAACGGAACCATAGTAGTCATGGGCAACACCGTGAACGTTCTGCAGAACAAGTGGGTAATGCACTACATGGGTCTTATGGGACTTGGCATGCGTGCCGGAAACACGGCCAAGTATCAGGCATACCTTGAAGCTCACGTATTCGGTGACCCGACATTTGCATTCACCCCTGCAGAAGACTGCGGATTTGACGTGAACGATGCAATCCTGAACGGCACCACTGCATTCTGGAAGAAACAGTTGGACAGCAAATATCCGGCAGTCCAGGTAATGGCCATGGAGAAGCTTGCCACCAGTTCAGAGAACTGCTCAGACCTGATTTTCAACAAGTTCAAGACATCAGAATCAGGTCTGGTACGCACTGCAGCCCTTGAAGAGCTGAAGCGTTACCGTGATGACAACTATGTAAATGCCATTGTTCTGGGTCTGAACGATGCTCATGAAATCTGCCAGCGTCTGGCAGTTGTCCAGGCCGGTGACTGCGGTGACAGCCGCGTAATCAGGCCACTTGTTGAGCTTTACTGCCGCAACGTACTGCCTGAGCGCGTAGAGTATCAGATAACCGGAGCAATCCAGATCCTTGACTCTGCACAGGTCATGAAGGCATTTGACGAATACTTCCCTACCCTTACACAATACAGCAACAAGGAAACAGAATACAAAAAGAAGCGTGCTGCACTGCAGCGCACATGCACCAGAATGCTGAATACTGTTGAGGAGACATTCTTTGACGATCCTGAAGCTGACGAGTATGACAGGAAGATGGCCATAAGGACCACCCGAAACTACAACTACCACATTCTGGTGCCACGTGAGCTCAAATATCTTGAGAACCCAGACAACGTTGAGCTGCAAACCATCATGTGGGAGGCTCTTGGATGGTATGAAACCTCTTACCAGGCTCCAGCTATTGCAGAACTGGCAAAGAAAGTTTCAGAAGATAACCGTTTTGACGCAAAAGTAAGAGAAGAGGCGCTTAAAACCTATAACAGAGTAAAATGAAAAGACATGACATAGCAGCAATAGCTGCGGCTTTGATGCTTGTTTCCTGCTCACAGCAGCAGGAAACAGGCTTTGCTATTGTAATAGACCAGGAGAGTTACAGACAGGCACAGACAGAAATTGACCAGTATCAGAAGACCGTTGAAAGCCGCGGTCTGAAGCCAATCCTTGTGATTGACCGCTGGGGAGTGCCTGACAGCATCCGCCAGGAACTTATCAGGCTTCATGCAGACAAGACAGCCCCAATTGAAGGCTGCGTGTTCATAGGTGACATCCCTGTTCCAATGGTTCGCGACGCCCAGCACATGGCAAGCGCATTCAAGATGGACCAGGACGGTCGCTTTGACCGCACCGAGTACTGCATCCCTACAGACCGCTTCTATGACTGCTTTGATCTGGAGTGGCAATACCTGGATCATGACACGCTCTATACAGACTATTACTACTACTCTCTGCGTGCAGATGGCGGTCAGCATCTGGATCCGACAATCTACAGCGCCCGCATCACCCCGCGCACGAACGAACGCGGCAACAAGTATGAGAAACTGCGCCGTTACATGCAGCGAGTAAATGAAAGGGCTCAGCAGGAGCCTGAGGTCATTGACCACATCCTGCTGTTCGGCGGTGACGGAAACCTGTCTAACTCAATTGCTGCAAGAATGGACTCAAAGGCAGAGTTCTATGAGCAGTGCCCTTGGCTGCTTGACCAGCAGCAGTCTGTAAAGTACATGGACTATTCACAGGAGAAGTACATCAAGACCAGGGTTGTCAATGACATACAGAACCCACAGCTTGACTACGCCCTGCTCTCGCACCACGGCGACGCAGCTATCCAGTATCTGAGCGGCGTTACCGGCGACGAGCATCTGCTGCAGACCTTTGAGTTTGACCATGTGCATCCGCAGGCAACTATGGTATCGCTCGATGCCTGCTACAACGGTTCTTTCCACCTTGACGACAACATTCAGGAGGCATATCTGTTCGGACAGGGCAACGGCACCATGCTTGTTCTGGCAAACAGCGTCAACGCCATCCAGGACAAATGGGTGAACCGTTACATGGGTCTTCTTGGCATGGGCATGCGTGCCGGTTACATGGCCAAGCTTGGCACCTTCCTTGAATTCCACCTGTTCGGTGATCCTACCTACACTTTTGCAAAGTCACTGGACTGCGGTTTTGACATAAATGACGCCATCAACTATAAGGGCGATTCTTTCTGGATTAAGCAGATTGACAGCAGCATACCTGCCATCCAGAGCCTTGCCGCACGCATGCTGACTGTAACTCCTGCAAACTCGGACGCTATCTTCAATGCCTTCTGCAAATCAACCAAAAGCATGACCAGAATGGCCTGCCTGATGGAGCTGACCCGTTTCCGTGACCGCAACATGATTGAGTGCATCAAGCTTGGACTGAATGATGAGAATGAGATGACCCAGCGTTTCTCTGTAATCTACGCCGGCAAGAACGGCAGCCCTGAACTGATTGAGCCGCTCATGAGACTGCGCTGCCAGAACAACCTGAGTGAGCGTGTCGAATTTGACCTTTGCAGCGGTGCATACCACTCACTTGACTCAGCACTTGTCATGGACGCCTTCAAAAAGGTATTCCCAGAGTGCACGTTCTACTGGAATCAGGACAGCGTAAGAGAGGCTTACAGCAGCCAGATTGAGGCCGATGCCGGCAGACTCTACTTTGACATCCGCAAGGCCCTGAAGAGCACCACAGCCAGCCACGCCAGCAAGCTTAACGCCATCCGTGGCATCAGGAACTACCCACCCCATTTCCTTGTCGATGATATCCTGGCATATCTTGACAAACCGGTTGCAGAAGAAGACGCTGTAATCCAGAAGGCAACCTGGGAGGCAATAGGATGGTTCAACCTCTCATACCGTGCAGCAGATATTGCAGAGCACGCCAGAAAGGTATCAGAAGACGACAGATTCCCTGCATCGGTAAGGGCTGAAGCCCTCAAGACATACAACAGGGTAAAATAAGGCAACATAAAAAAGAAAAAGATTATCCAGATGAAAAAGTTAGTTTACTCTCTGCTGCTTGGAGCCGCGATGGCATCATGCACAGGCACACAGGAAAGAGGCTTTGCCATTGTCATTGATCCGGAAAGCTACAATCAGGCAAAGGCAGAGATTGACCAGTATCAGAAGACTGTTGAAAGCCGCGGTCTGAAGCCAATCCTTGTGATTGACCGCTGGGGAGTGCCGGACAGCATTCGCCAGGAGCTTATCAGGCTGCACAGTGCAAAGACAAACCCTATTGAGGGATGCGTATTCATAGGCGACATTCCAATTGCCAAGGTACGTGACGCACAGTTCATGACCAGCGCATTCAAGATGGATCAGGATGGTACATCATTCGGTATGGATGAATACTGCGTGTCAACAGACCGTTTCTATGACAGTTTTGATCTGGAATGGGATTTCATTCAGCAGGACACCGCACGCTCAGAGTACTTCTACTACTCCCTGCGTCCTGACTGCAGCCAGAAGCTCAGGCCAACTATCTATTCAGCCCGCATTTTCCCGCGCACCAACGCCCGTGGCGACAAGTATGAGAAGTTGCGCCGCTACATGCAGCGCGTGAACGATGCCGACAAGCAGAACAATCCTATTGACAATGTCCTCTACTTTGGCGGTCACGGCAACATTTCAGAATCGGCCGATGCCCGAATAGATGAGAAGATTGAGTTCTATGACCAGCTGCCATGGCTCAGAAGCATGCACAACGGCATAACATTCAGTGACTACCGCCGTGACGAGATTATCAAGGAGCGTCTGCTGACCGACCTTCAGAACCCTGCCCTTGACTATGCTCTGCTGCACCATCACGGAAGTGAAGAGGAGCAGCTGCTTGGCGGTTCACCGGTATCACCAGGAATCCCTACCCAGTTTGCCAATGCACGCCGCTACGCACACTCACTTTCACGCTCTTACGCAAAGAGAGGCAAGACTCCGGCTGAAGCAAAAGCAGCTGTTGAGAGCTACGTTGACGCTACCATCCCAATGGAATGGATTACCGAGGCATCGGACCCAAAAATCATTGCAGAAGATGATTCCGTTTCATACGCAGCTGACCTGCACGTTGAAGAGTTCGGTGCCGGCTCATACCTGCCGCAGGTGCGCATGGTGTCGCTTGATGCCTGCTACAACGGCTCATACCACGTTGACGAGAGCATTCAGGAGTGCTATCTCTTCACCGAGGGCAGTGCTACCCTGATTGCAATTGCAAACAGCGTGAACTCAATCCAGAACCGCTGGATCAACCGCTATCTGGGCTGTGCCGGACTTGGCATGCGCGTGGGTTACCTTGCAGTCATGAACAACACTCTGGAAAACCATGTGTTCGGTGACCCTACATTTGCATTCACCCCTGCTGCCAGTGATGCCATTGACCTGAACAGCGCACTCCTGAACTACAATGCATCATTCTGGAAGAAGCAGCTTGACAGCAAGTATCCTGATGTTCAGGCACTTGCCATCTACATGCTTGCAGAAAGATGTGAAGGTAACCATTCTGACCTGATCTTCAACAAGTTCAAGACATCAGAAAGCGGAATGGTACGTCTGGCTGCAATGCTTGAACTTGCAACATACTGCGATGAGAACTATGTACAGTGCCTTATTGAGGGCATTCAGGACAACCACGAACTTGTAGTCAGATTTGCCACCGAGATGGCAGCAGACTGCGGCGACGAACGCCTTATTGAGCCATTGGTAAGACTCTACTGCACAAACACCATACCTGAACGCGTTGAGTTCTGTGTTTCCAGTTCATTCCGCTCATTCCCAACAGACAAGGTTCAGCAGGCCCTTGACAAGGTCTTCCCTGAGTTTGTAATGTACAGCAACCCAGAGCAGGTCAAGGCAGCCAAGTCAGCAGAGCTGAGACGTCTTACAGAGTGGACTACAGAAGATTTCTACGAATACACTCTGAACCCAGAGACAAAAGAGAAAACCCGCGTAAGCGAGCTGCGCGGACTCAGGAACTACCCTTCACACGTTGTAGTTGAAGACATGTTGGAGTATCTGAAGGATCCAAAGGAAGAGAAGATCCAGCAGGTAATGTGGGAGGTTCTTGGCTGGTATGAGCACTCATACAAGAAGCAGCAGATTGCCGATGCCGCACTCAAGGCATCGACCGACGAACGTTTTGCACCAAGCATCCGCAAGGAGGCTCTGAGAGCATACAACAGACTGAAATAACAGAAACATAATAATGAAAGCATCAGGACTTGTAACTTGCCTTGCATCGCTCCTGCTGGCAGCATCGTGCACACAGAAGAGTGCGCAGAACGGCTTTGCCATAGTCATAGACCAGGAGAGCTACAGCCAGGCAAAGGAGCAGATAGACACATACGTCAGGGTCGTTGAGAACCGCGGCCTGAAACCATACCTTATAATAGATAAATGGGGTGTGCCGGACAGCATACGCCAGCAGCTGAAGATGCTGTACAATGCAAAGAAGAATCCTATTGAAGGATGCGTGCTCATTGGCGACATTCCGGTTCCAATGGTGCGCGATGCCCAGCACTTCACCACGGCCTTCAAGATGAACCAGAACAGCCCGGCGTTCACATTCACCGAGACCTGCGTTCCAAGTGACCGCTACTATGACAGTTTTGATCTGGAATGGGATTTCATAAGACAGGATGAAGAGCGTTCCGAGTACTTCTACTACAGCCTGCGCGCAGACTGCAGCCAGACACTGAAACCTACCATCTACAGCGCCCGCATAATGCCGCGCAACACCGGGACCGGTGACAAGTATGAGAAGCTGCGCCGCTACATGGACAGAGTCAACATTGCTGACCAGAACAACAATCCGCTTGACAACATATTCTATTTCAGCGGTCAGGGATTCATTTCAGAATCAGTCGATGCCAGAATCGACGAGAAGGCCGAACTGTATGACCACTTCCCATACCTGAAAAAGCAGCATCAGGCAATTGAATACGTTGACCACAAGCGTGAGAAGTTCATCAAGACACGTCTCATAAACCAGATGCAGTACCCTACCCTTGACTTTGCAGTTCTGCATCACCACGGCGATGCCACCATTGAATACCTGAGTGACTACCCGGAGGCTGAGACCAGCAAGGAAGATATCCTGATGATGCAGCGCTACATGCGCGAGCAGATGCGTGAGGGCCACCGCAAGGGCATGACTGAGGCTGAGGTAAAGCGCCGCGTAAGGAACTTCTTTGAGTGTGACATACCTGATTCATGGTTCAACGGGGCACTTGATCCGGAGCAGATTGCAAAGGACAATGCCGATGATGAGATTGAAGAGGACAATATCAACCTGCACTACTCTGATTTCAGTTTCTACCATCCGCAGTGCCGCGTAGTGTCGCTTGATGCCTGCTACAACGGTTCATTCCACAAGGATGAAAGCATACAGGAGGGTTATCTGTTCACAGAAGGCAACGGTACCATTGCTGTCATGGCAAACACCGTGAACGTCCTGCAGGACAAGTGGGCCAACCGCTACATAGGCCTTCTTGGCATGGGCATGCGCGTAGGCCAGCTGGCACGCATTAACCCATATCTGGAACAGCATGTCTTTGGAGATCCAACCTTTGCATTCACTCCATCCGTCAATCCAGGCTTTGATGTGAACCACGCGGTTGCATCAGAACGCAGCGAGAGTTTCTGGAAGAAGCAGTTGAACAGCCAGTATGCTGATATCCAGATGATTGCCATGGACCGCCTGAGCGAGAGCAATAACAACTACAGCGACGTAATCCTTGACATGTTCAGGAACTCCCCAAGCGGAATAGTACGTCTGGCAGCCATGCTTGACCTGGGCGTTTACAGGGATGACAACTACGTTACCAGCATTGCCCTGGCACTCTCTGACGCTCATGAAATGACCCAGCGTCTGGCAACCACACTTGCCGGCCACAACGGTGACAGCCGTCTGGTCATGCCAATGGTTGAGCTTGCCTGCAAGAACAACACCTCTGAAAGAATTGAATTTGACCTGAGCAGCGCATTTGAGACCTTTGATTCAACCGCTGTGATGGCTGCGTTTGACGAGTACTACCCTACTGTCAGATTCTACAACAATCCAGACAGCATAGGCAGACTCATCAGACATGCGCTTCATTCATACGTGACCAACACTCCTGCCGATACGGAAGAGACAATCTTTGACGCCTCACTGACTGAAACCCAGCGCATCTCAGGAGTCAGGACACTGAGAAACAACAACATCCACGCTTTGGTACCAAAGCTGCTTGATTACCTTTCAGAGCCGGACAAGGACAACGTGCTCCTGCAGACCTGCCTCTGGGAAGCCCTTGGATGGTACACCCGTTCCATCCAGGCCGATGCCATTGCGGCAAAGGCACTTGAGATGAGCTCTGACAATCGCTTTGATGCCAGAGTCAGGAATGAGGCACTGAAAACATATAACAGAGTAAGATGAAGAAATCAATACTGACAGCAATCATGGTCATGTCCCTTGGCATGACCAGCGTTGCAAGCGCACAGGAGCTTTTCAGACCTGGCCTCCATCTGCCAAAGATGACCGCTCCTGTCCGCCATGATACAAGACCGCTGTATCTGGACAATTCAGAATCCCCATACTTTCCGCCGGTAGTCAGCCAGTACGGTGGATCGTGCGCACAGGCATCGGGCATACACTACCTGTTCACCTATGAGATGAACCGCTACCTGGAGCGTCCGGTGAACAATGACAAGAGCAGGATATTCTCCTACCGATGGACCTGGAACTACCTGAACGGAGGCAAGGACGAAGGCAGTTTTGCCAGTGACGGCATTGAGATAACCAAGAATTTCGGATGCATGACCCTGGCAAATTTCGGCTCGAATGACGAATACTACTTCAGATGGGCAAGCGGATACAAGAAGTATTATGATGCCATGCATTACAGGACCAAAGAGATGAAGGAGGTTGACCTCTGTACGATGCAGGACATTGAAAACCTCATGGACTACATGATTGACAAGAACGACGGGCATCCGGGAGGTGGCATAGCATCGTTCTCAATCTCAGGCAATGACTGGGGCTACAAGGATTACTCAGGCCCGTCTGAGACAGGAATCGGGACCATGATCTCAATGAAGGGAACTGCCGGTCCTCATGCAATGACCCTGATAGGCTATGACCTCTCCTTTGAATACGATTTTGACGGAGACGGCATGATATCTGACATGGAGAAAGGCTCGTTCATACTCATGAACAGCTGGGACACATGGTGGGGAACTAAAGGAAAAGCCTTCATGCCATTCTACTATTTCCTGGTTGATTCAGACAATGGCGGAATGGTTGCCTACAACAAGAATGCCCTTTGCATTGACGTGGAGTACTTTGAGCCGCAGATAACGTTCAGCGCCAAGTTGCGCTACTCATCAAGGAACGACCTGATACTTAGCATGGGCGTTGCAGACGGAGCACAGGCCAGCGCACCTGCCCCAAGAACCATGGCCTCAAACCCTATCTTCAAGGGCCAGGGCGGCGACTTCTACATGCAGGGAAACACATTCTCTTCATCAATGGACATTGAAGTGGGTCTTGATTACACATCAAAAGCAGCAACTGTTGACACAATGACTGCACCCTGCTATTTCCTGAACGTCCTGAAGACTGTCGTTGGCAAGAGTGGAAACGGATTCCTGTCAGAAGTCGTAGTCCATGACTACAGAACCGGCAAGGAGGTCACCTACTCCCAGACATTTGACAACGAGACCGGAAAGATCCAGGTTGGAACCAACCGCTTCAAGGTTCCCACAAAGAACTGGGTAAAGAACGTACGTGGAGAGTGGCTTGAACAGTCAACCACATCGGCAAGCCCTGCTGGTTTCAGCTATCAGGCCGGCACTGCTGCACCGAAATGGTCTGTACGTACCGCTGATGGCAATTATTCTACAATGAAAGTTGCTGCCTATGACGCCAAGAAGCAGCAGATAATTGTAAACTTTGACTATTATGAGAAGTAATCTGACAGCATCGCTCGCAATAATCCTTCTGGCAACAGTCATCAGCAGCTGCCGCCATGAAGCAGAAGAGAAAGTACCGGAACCACAGGCTTCGTCGGCTACCATTCAGCTGAAAACCGGCTGTTGGGCATACTATAACATCAAGGAAAAGAGTATCATAGGCTATAGTCTGATAGGAAATGACAAGGAAGACCAGGAGTGGTACGGCAGGACCGACTGGGACGTAGCCTTCTCAGAGACCGGCATACGTACCAACAGTGGCACAAGCGGTGTCGGCAAGGGTGGCATCAGGCTTCAGCCTTCTGTTCCAGACTCGCTTGACTTGTCTGAACTTGAGGAATATCATTACTTGTTTACTGACTTTATTCAAGATACATTGGGAGTGTACACCGAAATTCCACTTTAATTGTATAACTTTGCATCGCACTAAAAGCATACAAGGTAAAACAAGTTAAACACAATAAAGAAATGGCATCTATTAACAATTTCAACTTCGCTGGAAAGAAGACTTTCGTACGCGTAGATTTCAACGTTCCTGTTGATGAGAACTTCAACATCACCGACGATACCCGTATCGTTGCTGCAATGCCTACCCTGAAGAAGATCATTGCTGACGGTGGCCGTCTGATCATTGCTTCACACATGGGTCGTCCTAAGAAGAACCCAGATCCAAAGTACTCTCTGAAGCACATCCTTGCTCACGTATCTGAGTGCCTTGGTGTTGAGGTAAAGTTTGCTGAGGACTGCGCAAAGGCTCAGGAGGCTGTAGCTGCCCTGAAGGACGGTGAGGCTCTGCTGCTTGAGAACGTACGCTTCTACGCAGAAGAGGAAGGCAAGCCAAGAGGTATTGAGAAGGAGGATCCTGCATACGATGCTGCAAAGAAGGAGCTGAAGGCTGCTCAGAAGGAGTTCGCAAAGGTTCTTGCTTCATACGCTGACGTTTATGTAAACGATGCATTCGGTACAGCTCACCGCAAGCACGCTACCACAGCTGTAATGGCTGACTCTTTCGATGCTGACCACAAGATGTTCGGCTACCTGATGGAGAAGGAGGTTGTAGCTGTTGAGAAGGTTCTGAAGACTTCTGAGAAGCCTGTAACTGCCATCATCGGTGGTTCAAAGGTATCTTCAAAGATCACTATCATTGAGAACCTGCTGCAGAAGGTTGACAACCTGGTTATCATCGGCGGTATGGCTTACACATTCGTTCTTGCAAAGGGCGGTAAGGTAGGTAACTCACTCTGCGAGCCAGATCAGGTTGACGTTGCTCTTGCAGTAATGAAGAAGGCCGAGGAGCTTGGTGTAAAGATCATCCTTCCTACAGACTGCCTTGCTGCTGACAACTTTGACAACAACGCCAACACTCAGGTTGTTGACAACAACAACGTTCCTGACGGTTGGGAGGGTATGGACATAGGTCCTGCTTCAGCTGCTGCAATGGCTGCAGTAATCGAGTCTTCAAAGACTATCCTGTGGAACGGTCCTGCCGGCGTATTTGAGTTCAGCAACTTCCAGGCTGGTACAAAGGCAATCGCTACTGCTGTTGCCAAGGCTACCAAGAACAACGGTGCATTCTCACTCGTTGGTGGTGGTGACTCAGTAAGCGCTGTAAAGCAGTTCGGCTTTGCTGACCAGGTATCATACGTATCTACCGGTGGTGGTGCTCTTCTTGAGGCCATTGAGGGTAAGGTTCTGCCAGGTATCGCAGCTATCCAGGGCTGATTTTAGAAGATAATTCTTATATTTGGGGGTCGATAGGAGTTCACGCTCCATATCGGCCCCTGATATTTTATGGACAACAGCAAGGAAACAGCCAGACTCTGGAAAACTACAACTCTTCTGCTCAAGGGCAGATGCCTGAAACAGGCCATTGAGAACATGCGCAGACAGCTCTCTGAACTTCAGGAGTGGTCATTGTCATCACGGCTTGATGAAATAGAGACATCATACAGCTACATGCTCCAGTATTTCAGACAGGGAGTGAGTGACACCGGAAGGATTGAGATGCACAACCAGCTTATTGGAAAAGCCATCCTGCTGAACGACGACCTGCGTTCTGCCATCCTCTGCCCCACTTCATCGTCACAGCTGTATCAGGAAAAGAGAAGACAGCAAGCCCAGACAATGACATACAGGGAACTGGACGCATCGCTCCAGGACTTTGCACAACTGTCAAATCCGACTGCAGACGGATACATGTCATTTGCCGATGCGCATGAAAGGGTTCTCTCAATGATGTTCCGGAAAATCTGGACCTCAGGCCTGTGGAGCCGTCAGGAGTATGAAGATGTCCTTGGAATCGTTTCGTCACCACTGATACTGAATGATGACAGGATGCTGGCAGTAAGCGCAGTAACCCTGTCTATCTTTGGCAGATATGACCCTCTGAAGTTTCAGCTGCTGGCAGTGAGTCAGAGATCAGAAGAGACAGGTGTGGCACAGCGTGCGCTTACCGGCCTTGCACTGGCAGCCATGAAATATGAAGACATCCTGCAGTTCTTTCCTGAGACACGCCCCATGCTGGCAGCTGTAGCTGACCAGCCTGACATACGGGAACGCATGATTATGCTCCAGATGGCCTTGCTTCTTACGCGTGAAACCGTAAAACTTGAGAACAAAATGAAACAGGAGATTATTCCTAATCTTCTGAAGAATCCCAAACTAGGCTCTGTTGACATAGAGGAGGCGCTCAGGAATGATCCCAACCCGGAATGGAAGACCCGGATTGAAGAGATTTCTGAGATGCAGATGCAGGGAGCCGACGTCTATATGGCCACATTCTCACACATGAAGAACTACAGTTTCTTCAATGAGCCGGGCAACTGGTTCCGTCCCTTTGACATGGACCAGCCCGACGTAAGGCGCGCCCTTGGTGACCACAATCCGGCAGTAAAGGACATTACGAACGTCCTCCTGGCATCGCCAATGTTCTGCAACAGTGACAAATACTCCTTCTGCATGATGTTCCAGAGCCTGCCTACAATGCAGCGTGACTCAATGCTAGGCCATATTGTGCCGCCCGAGGCAGACATATCTGAAATGTCCAGATGCCGCATCTCACCAGAGATGCAACTCAGAAGATACATTCAGGACCTGTACCGTTTCTACAAGGTACATCCTTACAGGACAGAATTCTGGGATCCCTTCTCAACCCGTCTTGACCTTATTGGCACAGAGCCACTCAAACCGCTGATTTTCAGCACAGAGAACATCAGGAGTGTAGCCACCTACCTGCTTGAAAAGGAGTATTACACAGAAGCTTGCAGCCTGTTCAGGCTCTACATGGAACAGCCCGATGCAGAGATGGCAGACAGTCAGCTATACCAGAAAATGGGATACGCCTTCCAGAACAGTGAGGAGTATTCCGATGCCATTGAGGCCTACATACGTGCAGACATCCTTGACCCGGACAACACATGGACACTGATGCATACGGCATCGTGCTACAGGCTCAGCGGAGACAACCGCAAGGCACTTGAGACTTACCTGCACCTTGAAAGGCTTGCTCCTGAAGACATAAATGTCCAGTTCCATATTGGCGAGAGCCTGGCAGCTGAAAAGGATTACGCTGAGGCTCTGAAAAGATTCTTCAAGGTATTCTACCTGAAACCGCAGTCCAAGCGTGCGCTCAGGGCAATTGCCTGGTACTCACTGCTTTCAAAGGATACAGAGCAGGCAGTCAGATACTATTCCAAACTTCTTGACACTGAGAAACCCAATGCTCAGGACTATCTGAATGCCGGCCATGCCCAACTGGTTTCAGGCAACATGGAAACCGCAATCATGTACTACCGCAACAGCCTCTCAGCCATAGGAACTGATGAGTTTCTGAAATTCCTGCGCGCCGATGCCCCTACTCTGGCATCGCTGGGCATCGAAAAGGAGACTCTTCCGCTGATAATTGACCTTATTATATAATTCATTTTACTAACTTTGTAGAGTAATAAAAACGACAACCATAAATGAAGAAAATTCTGTACACAGCATGCACACTGGCAATGCTGGTATCATGTAACAAGACAATGGAAAATCCGCTTCTTTCAGAATCACCGCTCCCATACGGAGCTCCCCAGTTTGACAAAATCAAGACTGAGCACTATCTCCCTGCATTCAAGCAGGCACTTGCAGAAGCCAAGTCAGACATTGACGCCATAGTAAACAATCCGGAAGAACCGACATTCCAGAACACCATTGAGGCTCTTGAATACTCAGGACTTGCATTCAATAAGGTAGGTGGAATCTTCTACAACATCCTTGAAGCCGATGCAACACCAGAGCTCCAGGACCTGGCTGAAGAAATCTCACCACTTGAGAACGAGCTCTCTACCTACATCAACACCAACAGAGAGCTATTCAGGAAAGTCAAGGCTGTTTACCAGAAGAAAGAGTCACTTGGTCTTGAATATGACCAGATGCGTCTTCTTGAACAGACCTACAAAGGCTTTGTACGCGGTGGTGCAGACCTGAACGATGCAGACCAGAAGAAGATGAGTGAAATAAACGAGCAGCTCTCACTGCTTTCACTGCAGTACGGCAAGAATCTGCTTGCAGCCACCAACTCATACGTACTGAACCTTACTGACCAGGCTGACCTGGCCGGTCTTCCTGAATATGTCAGGGAGCAGGGAGCTGCAACAGCTCAGGAGAAAGGCCTTCAGGGTTGGGCATATGACCTGTCAGCCCCAAGCTACGGCGCTTTCATGAAGTTCAGCTCAAGACGCGATCTTAGACAAGAGATGTATATGGCCTACAACACACGTGGTCTGGCACCTGAGTCAGACAACACAGAGGTTGTCAAGCAGCTTGTTGACCTCAGGACAAAGAAGGCAAACCTTCTGGGCTACAAGTCTTGGGCAGATTACGTTATCTCAGACCGCATGACAGGTTCCAAGGAGAATGCAGTTGCCTTCCTCAAAGAACTTGCAGACCCTACAATGCCAGTTGCACACAAGCAGATTGCAGAGCTCAATGAATATGCAAAGGCACATGGCTTTGACGGAGACCAGATTCAGGCATGGGACTTCTCATACTGGGCAGAAAAGCTTAAGAATGAGAAGTATTCAATCTCAGATGAGGAACTCAAGCCATACTTCAACCTTGAGAACTGCATTCCGGCAGTCTTTGACCTGGCGCATCGCCTCTACGGAATCAACTTTGAAGAGAGAAAGGATATCCCAGTATATCACAAGGACGTAAAGGTATATGACGTTACAGACAAGGACGGCAGCCACCTGGCACTCTTCTATGCAGATTTCTTCCCACGTGAGACAAAGCGCGGAGGCGCATGGATGACAGAGTTCCGTGGCCAGAGAATCGTCAACGGAGTTGAAGAGAGACCTTTTGTAAGCATCGTCACAAACTTCACAAAGCCACAGGCTGGCAAGCCGGCCCTCATCACCCATGACGAGCTGACAACCTTCCTGCATGAGTTCGGACACTCGCTCCACGGCATGCTTGCCCAGGGACGTTACGGTTCACTCTGCGGCACCAGTGTTGACCACGACTTTGTTGAACTTCCGTCACAGATCATGGAGAACTGGGGCTTCCAGTCTGAGTATCTGAGCACCTTTGCAAAGCACTATGAGACAGGAGAAATTATCCCACAGGCACTCATTGACAAGATCATAGCAGCGCAGAACTACATGTCAGCCTACTATCAGGCACGTCAGCTGACATTCGGCACACTTGACCTGGCATGGCATACCTCTGAGACTCTGCCGGAAGAGGATGTCAAGACATTTGAATACAAGGCAATTGCACCAGTTGCAACACTTCCTATAGTTTTTGGAACCTCTATCTCTACCAGCATCAGCCACCTCTTCTCAGGCGGTTACAGTGCAGGTTACTACTCATACAAGTGGGCCGAGGTTCTTGCTGCCGATGCCTTCTCACTCTTTGAAGAGAAGGGAATCTTCAACCCAGAAGTAAGCTCTGCATTCCGTCATCTGCTTGAGACCGGCGATGCAGTAGAGGCAAGTGAACTCTATCGCCAGTTCCGCGGACATGACCCAAAGCCAGAGGCACTGCTTAGACAGCTTGGAATCATTGAATAACAGCAAAAAAACAGAATAAGTATGAAGACAATTAGAGATCTTGAGCCAAAGATTGTTTTTGAAAACTTCTACGGCATCACACGACAGCCACGTCCATCAAAGCATGAGGAGAAAATCCGCGCATACCTGCTTCAGTGGGCAAAGGACCACAACATTGAGGCATTTGCTGATGAGACAGGAAACGTAATCATGCGCAAGCCTGCTACCCCAGGTTATGAGAACCACAAGGGAGTCGTAAAGCAGGGTCACATGGACATGGTTCCTCAGAAGAATGCAGACACCGTGCATGACTTCATCAATGACCCTATTGAGACAGTCGTTGACGGTGACTGGCTGCGTGCCAAGGGCACAACCCTTGGTGCAGACAACGGCCTTGGCGTTGCCCTGGCCATGTCAGTACTGGAATCATCAGACCTTCAGCACGGTCCGCTTGAGCTTCTTGTGACATATGACGAGGAAACCGGCATGACAGGTGCAGAGAACCTGAAGCCAGGTATCCTGAAGGGCGAAATCCTCATAAACCTTGACTCTGAGTCAGAGGGTGAGCTTTACGTAGGCTGTGCCGGTGGTCTCAACGCCAATGCCGATGAAGAATATGAGCGCAAGCCTGAACCAGAAGGCTATGCATGCTACTCACTTGCAGTCAAGGGATGTCAGGGCGGCCATTCAGGCATGGACATCATCCTTTGCAGGGCAAATGCAAGCAAGGTTGCAGCCCGCACAATCTACGCTCTTCTGAAGGGTGCAGACGTCAAGCTCATTGACATGGAGGGCGGCACACTACGCAACGCTATCCCTAGAGAGTGCTTTGCTACCCTCTACATAAAGAATTCAGATATTGAGAAGGCACAGGCTATAGTAAATGAGGTAGCACAGGCAGCCAAGACAGAATATGCAGCAACAGACCCGAACATGCAGTTCGTATTTGAGCCATACAAGGAGTCCGCAGACGATCCATGTCAGGAGGGTGACTGCATGTACGTAGAAGAGCAGGCTGCTCTCAGATTTATCAAGGCAATTCTGGCATGTCCAGACGGCGTTGAGCGCATGAGCGATGCCATGCCAGGCCTGGTAGAGACCAGCAACAACATGGCTATGGTAAAGATCTACGGTGGCAAGTTCTTTGTAAAGACACTTCTCAGAAGTTCTGTAGAATCAGCCAAGCAGCTTCTTGCAGACAAAATCAGCTGCGTATTTGAACTTGCTGGCGCTACCGTAACCTTTGACGGCGGATACTCTGGCTGGGCACCTAATGCCAATTCAGAGATTGTTGCCCTCATGAAGAAGGTGTATAAGGATATGTTCGGAGCTGAAGCCAAGACAATGGCTATCCACGCAGGTCTTGAGTGTGGTATCCTAAGCGGTGCATATCCAAACTGGGATATGGTATCATGCGGTCCTACCCTGCTGAGTCCTCATTCACCGGATGAGCGCGCTTACATCCCATCTGTACAGAAGGTCTGGGACTTCCTGAAGGCAGTCCTTGCTGCAATCTGATACGGAAAAGGACACAGACAAAATAACTCCCGGGCATAAGCCTGGGAGTTTTTTTTATATCTGGTTGGAATCAGAACATCATTCCACCACCCATGCCTCCGTTGCCGGAACCGAATGTGACGCTGGTCTGTGTCGGGAACTGGACAGGCTTGCCATCCTGTGTAGCAGGAACCCAGTCAGGCATGAGCATCACCGTACGCAGAGCCTCCTGGCCCAGAAGATGATTTATCTCATTCACCACCTTTGGATTAACTACAGAGCCGTCAACATCTATGGTAAACTGAACCTGAGCGGTACCTTTGATTCGGGCATCCTCACAATCCTTAGGATAGAATGTGTTTGAACGGACATACTGCATCATCTGGAACTGACCACCAGGATACTGGGCAGGAACACCCTGGAATCCGCCCTGACCGCCAGGACCACCCTGACCGCCGCGCTGTCCACCAGGACCGCCAGGACCACCCATGCCGCCAAAGCCTCCCATAGGCATGCCGCCGCCCATTCCGCCAAAGCCACCCATCTGCTGCTGTGGCTGAGCCTGAGCTGTCTCATCCTTTGGATCAATTGACATTGGGACACCCTGACTGAGGACAACTACCAGAGAATCAATGTACTTGCTGTATGCAGGATACTCCTTCTGTGATTTCAGAACCATTCTGTAATACTTCTTTGCATCCCTCAGGGCAACTGTATCCTGAGCCATACGCCACTGTCCCAGACAGACATTTCCAAGCATTGCCTGAGCAGAAATCACATTGTCATCCTTGTCATTTACCTTATCTATTCCCGGAACGGTTTCAAGAAGCATCTTGGCCTGAGTCAGGAAGTTCGGCTCCTTATTATATTTACCATACTCCAGATAGAGCTGTCCCTGAAGGGTGTATGACTTCACGTCACCGCTCTTGACTGATTTTCTGAGCCATTTGTTTGCAGTAGAGAAATACGAATTGTTGGCAGGTTTCTGCAGCCAGAAAATGAAGTAGTAGTTACCCAGGTCATATTGCGCATCAACATAACCCTCATTGGCTGCAGTCTCAAGCAGATTCAGACCTAGATTGAGATCAGCCTTGACATTGGTTCCCGTCATGCACTCCTTGCCCAGAAGTTCCATAGACTTAAGGTCACCCTTCAGTACACCTTTCTTATATTTATCTATGTCTGACTTTGCCTGCGGCTTAAGCAGTACAATTTTATCTAACTCTGTACGGATTGAATCCGTATTTACATCTGCGGCAGATATGGCAGAAAAAGCCAGCATGCTGCAGACAAGCATTATAAATAACCGTTTCATATCTGCAAATATAGCAATTTTCAGAATCTGCTATTCATGCATCACACAAAAAGGTTCAACAAGCAATAGTCAGACATGGAAAAATAACAGATATGAGATAATTATATCACCTGTTGATAACTCAAAGTTTTCCAAAATCATTCTGCATTATACTAATAATCAATATTTTCAAAAATTTATTACATCCAAAAGTTATCCAAAAAGAAAAATTGTTAGTAACTTATTTCTAAAAAAGTTTTGCAGAATAAAAATCTTGTTTAGTTTTGTTCCTCGTTCGGAAACAAAGAAAAAACTACATACATTTATGATCCAGACAGTCAAGAAAAGAGACGGCCGCATTGTAGGTTACAATGAAGAAAAAATCAAGGCCGCCATACGCAAGGCTATGCTTCAGACTGAGAAAGGAGAAGATGAAAGCCTTATTGAAAGGATAGTTGACCGCATTACATTCCAGGGAAAGGAGCAGATGGAAGTTGAAGCCATCCAGGATATGGTCGAATTCGAGCTCATGAAGAGCCCAAGAAAGGAGGTTGCAAAGAAATACATCTCTTATCGTGACAAGCGCAGCATCGCCCGCCGCGCCAAGACGCGTGAGGTCTTCCTTGAGATCATTGAGGCCAAGAACAACGACGTCACACGTGAGAACGCTAACATGAATGCAGACAGTCCTGCCGGCATGATGATGAAGTTTGCCAGTGAGACCACAAAGCCATTCGTTGATGACTATCTTCTGAGCCCAGAGGTACGTGATGCTGTAAAGAGCAATTACATACACATTCACGATAAGGACTACTACCCTACCAAGTCTCTGACATGCGTACAGCATCCGCTTGACAACATTCTCAAGTACGGATTCAGCGCCGGTCACGGAGAGAGCCGTCCGGCAAAGCGTATTGAGACAGCAAGCGTCATTGCCTGCATCAGCCTTGAGACTGCCCAGAATGAGATGCACGGAGGCCAGGCCATCCCGGCATTTGACTTCTACATGGCTCCTTTCGTACGCTCGTCGTTCATTGAAGAGATGCAGTACATAGAGCAGATTACCGGCCAGGACTATCATGACCTGTACAACGCTCCTATCGCAGACTACATCTACAAGGAACTTGACGGCCTCACAGGCACCATGCGCGCACTCCAGCACGCCATCAACCGCACCGTCGGCCGCGTTCATCAGGCCATGGAGGCATTCATCCACAACATGAACACCATCCATTCACGTGGCGGCAACCAGGTAGTATTCAGTTCTATCAACTATGGTACTGATACCAGCGCAGAAGGCCGATGCGTTATCCGCGAGCTTCTTGAGAGCACATTCAAGGGCGTCGGAAACGGTGCAACAGCCATCTTCCCTATCCAGATCTGGAAGAAGAAGAGAGGTGTCAGCTACCTGCCTTCAGACCGCAACTATGACCTGTACTGTCTGGCCTGCAAGGTATCTGCACGCCGTTTCTTCCCTAACTTCGTGAACCTTGATGCCACATTCAACTTCCATGAGAAGTGGGACATCAATGACCCAGAGCGCTACAAATATGAGATTGCAACTATGGGTTGCCGTACACGAGTATTTGAGAACCGTTTCGGCGACAAGACAAGCATCGGCCGTGGTAACCTGTCATTCACTACAATCAATCTGGTTAAGCCGGCCATTGAGTGCATGGGCATTGAGGATCCTCAGCAAAGAGTCGATGCCTACATGGCAAAGCTTGATGACCTGCTGCAGATTACAGCAAAGCAGCTTCATGAGCGCTACCAGTTCCAGAAGACAGCCATGGTAAAACAGTTCCAGCTTGTAATGTCAAAGCTCTGGAACGGCGCAGACAAACTGGGTCCAAATGACACCATTGAGTCTGTAATCAACCAGGGTACACTTGGCATCGGCTTCCTGGGCCTTGCAGAGTGCCTTATTGCACTTACCGGCAAGCACCATGGTGAGTCAGAAGAGTCACAGCAGCTTGGTCTTAAGATCATCACCTACATGCGTGATGCCGCAAACCGTTTCAGTGAGGAATACCAGCACAACTACTCTATTCTGGCAACCCCTGCAGAAGGTCTTTCAGGCCGCTTCACAAAGGGTGACAAGAAGCGCTTTGGCATAATTGCAGGCGTAACAGACAAGGATTACTATACCAACTCTAACCACGTTCCTGTATATTACCACTGCAGCCCAAGACACAAGGCTGAGATTGAGGCTCCTTACCACGAGCTGACACGCGGTGGCCACATCTTCTACGTTGAGATTGATGGCGATGCCACCCACAACCCACAGGCTATCATGGACATTGTTGACCTTATGGACAAGTACAACATCGGCTACGGATCAATCAACCATAACCGCAACCGTTGTATGGATTGTGGCTATGAGGATGCAACAGAGGGACTCACAGAGTGTCCTAAGTGCGGCAGTCACAACATTGACACCCTGCAGCGCATTACCGGTTATCTGGTAGGTACAACCGAGCGCTGGAATTCAGCCAAGCTGGCAGAGCTTCATGACCGTGTAGTACATAAGTAACACACTATATATGACACTTTCTGTTATAAACATATCAGAAGGCACTTCAGTAGATGGTCCGGGACTCCGGACCTCTATTTATTTTGCGGGGTGCACACATCATTGCGAGGGGTGCCACAACCCTCAGTCCTGGGATATCGATGCCGGAAAACCAACAGAGATAGATGAGATTCTCAAGGTTGTTGCCTACAATGACTTCAATGTGACATTCAGCGGCGGAGACCCATTCTTCCAGGCAGAAGGCGTTGCAGAGCTTGCCAGACGCATTAAAGAGGAACTGGGCAAGAACATCTGGTGCTACACAGGCTATCTGTGGGAAAACATCAAGGACAACAAACGGTTCCTGCCACTCCTTGAGCAGATAGACGTTCTTGTTGACGGACCTTTCATACTTGCCAAGAGAGACATTTCCCTACGTTTCCGTGGCAGTGACAACCAACGATTCATAGACGTTCAGGAATCCCTGAAAACCGGAAAGACTGTCACTCTGGAGTTTTAAAAACAAGAGGCCGCTCGGGAAATCCCCAAGCGGCCTCTTTTATTCAGGAATTTTGTTGATTATTCAGCAGCAGCCTCCTCACCAACAATACCATCTACGTCATCTCCGAATACAAACTGCTCTGTCTTCCAGCCAAATGAACCGGCAGCAACTGTGAACTTGATATCCATAGAGATAAACTTCTTACCAAAAACGTAACCAGTATAATCTGGATCTCCATCAAGATGTCCCGAAGCCAGACCGTATGTTGAGTGCATGAATGCATCAAAGATGTAATAGCCATCAGCATCCTTAGTCTCACCAGAAATAGCACCATCCTTATCAATGGCAATTACAAGTGGCATGCCTTCTTCATAAAGATCTGGGAACATATACATGTTCTTGATCTCTGAATACATTACAGGCTGTTCCCAGCTTGCGCCAAACATTGATGAATAGAACGTACCTACAGAGTAGAGTGCCCAGTCTGTGATGGTTACCTTTACAGTCAGAACCGGAGTTCCAGCTGCATTTGCTACGTAAGGATTTGTATAAGCATCCTCAATTGAAAACTCAAGGAAATTGCTCTCAAAGGCTTTCGGAGCCTTTACAATCTGAACCGAAATTGTAGCCTTTGCCTGACCTGCAGCAAAAGAAACCTCAGAAGGAGCCTTGAAGCACTCTGCATTGGCTGTTGACATCTTAATCTTTACTGTTGCAGCCTCAGTAGTCTTCTCACGTGCTATTTCAACGGTGAAGACAGAATCAGTTGGAAGCAAATCCAATTTAGACTCATTGTCTGCAGTAAAATACACCTGCATTGCATCCTCTTTAAATGCAGGAGAATCGCTTCTGGTCACCTCATCCTGACAAGAAAGGATACCAAGTGCAACTACTGGCAGAAGAAGTAAATTATATAACTTTTTCATGTTTCAAAAATATTAATCAGTTACACCATCAGTAAGTGCAGCACCGTCGCCTGAAACAGGCTGTTCGCCACCTTCATTATTTACAATTGCGGCGTTATTGCTGGTCTCTCTCTGAACAAAGCGCAGGAGCAACCAGCCGTCATTTGCAGCAATATTGAACTGGTAATCTTCTGGATAATTTGTTTCCTTACCCTTTACAACTCTTACTACAGGCTTGCCAAGACGCATTACGTCAGCCATTGCAAAACCCTCGCCCCAGAGCTCAATTCTACGCTGGAACCATACAGCATCGATGAATGAATTCAGGTCAGCAGCGGTGCAAGAGTATGAAGCATCACGGTTTGCCTTTACAAAATCCTCAAGAATCTTCTTACCTGAAGCAAGATTTGAATGAGCAGTT
Organism: Bacteroidaceae bacterium; assembly: GCA_024398535.1. GTDB lineage: Bacteria > Bacteroidota > Bacteroidia > Bacteroidales > Bacteroidaceae > Colenecus. The sequence goes on along the minus strand of JAKSIY010000024.1, from coordinate 3,005 downwards.
GCCTCTGCCTGGATGAAAATCATCTCTTCAGCACGCATCATACACCAGTCACCGTCATTGTATGGTGAACCAACACCGTCACGCTGACCGAACTTGACATTTGCGTATGCATCCATAGGCTCCTTAACAGCAGGAATACTAGCACCAGGAATCTCCTGACCGGAATATACCTTGCCTGTCTGATCATCAAGCCAGGTCAGACCCTCAAGATATGGAGAGGTCTTGTCTGCATCAAGCCACCAACCCTTGCGAACGTCTGTAGCTGAGATCTTGTCATACAGAATCTTGTTGATTGAACGGTAGATTCCTGCGTAAGGTACATAAGCGTTACCAGAGAAAGAACCAAGCTGTGAAGGCCAGCTGGCAAGAGCAGAACCAATCATTTCCTGTGGCAGAAGAAGAGCCCACATCCAGTTATGGTCGGTTGCATCATAGAAACCAGGAGTACCAGCCTTGATCTCAGACATAGAATATGGCTCATAACCATTCATTGCATTCTTGGCATCGCTTGCAGCGTCATCCCAATTCTCCATATAGAGGTTTGCACGGGCACGCAGACCGTATGCAACATTCTGGTCAATAATACCCTTGTTATCTCTCTTGAAACCATCAAGATCCTCAATGGCGCCATCAAGATCATTCATGATATGGTCATATACCTCCTTTACAGAAGCACGTGGGTTGTTGCGGGCATCCTCTACACCTGTTACGATAGGAATACATGGTTCATCCTCATGACCTACATACTTGAACTGGAAGTATGGAGCAAGTGACAGATTTGCCCATGCACGCATTGCTCTGGCCTGTCCACGCTTTGCCTTGAGTTCGTCACTTGACAATTCACCTTCTGGAATTGACAGAAGTACGTCATTTGCAGCGTAGATAACCTTATAGAAGAGACCAAGTCTCATTGTTGGGTTTGCATACTGCGGATTACGGTCTGAATATTCCAGAGCCACTGAGAACCAGTCATAACCTGAAACAATGTTGACCATATCACCACTGTTCATATCCTGTCCCAATGAAACTGCCGGATAGCCAAAGTCATCCGCACGACCACTTCCGAAATAACCGTTTGGAGTGTTCAGAATAGCATACATACCTGAAACTGAAGAGTTGATTCTGGTAGGAATAGCCTCTACAGCCTCTGTCATCTGCTCTTCATCAACAGATCCACCCATATAGTGAACGTCCAGATCCTGGCAGGCTGAGAACAAGAATGTGGCGCAAGCACCTAATGTTATAATATTCTTTGTTTTCATATTATCTGTGTGATTTAGAATTAGAATGTCAGTGATACACCTGCTGAGAATACCTTCAGCTGGCTATATACATAGTTACCTGATGAAGTTGAGATATTAAGACCTGCACCCGATGCATTCTGCGACTGACGTGGATCAAAGCCCTTTCTTGCAGAGAGCAGAGCCAGATTGTCACCTGAAAGATATACTCTCATCTTGCTGATCTGTGCCTTCTTGGTAAGCTTTACAGGAAGAGTATAGCCAAGTGTAATGTTGTTAAGGCTCAGGTAGTTTGTGCTAACCAGCCAACGGTCTGTTGTATCCTGATCAAAGTCATCAGTTGAACCGGCACACAGACGTGGAACATCTGTATTGGTATTTTCTGGAGTCCATGCATTCAGGATATCCTTATGCCAGTTACGTCCAAGCTGAGCACCTGCGTGCATCAACTCCTCATAACCACCATCGTATGCCTTACCGCCAAGCTGATATGAAAGCTGAGCAGAGAGGTCAAAACCGTAAGCCTCAACAGATGTGCTGAAACCGCCATAGAACTTAGCGCTAACATCACCAAGATCAGCCTGCTTTGCCTTAGAGTAATCAGATGTTGTGCTGTAGTCACCATTATCAGGATCAACATAGTAAAGACCCTTACCGGTTGCCTTGTCAACACCAGCCCACTTAACCATGTAAGCCTGGTTCAGGGAACCACCTTCCTTAAGGATATAAGATGAACTCTTGATACCACCGGTTGCCTGTGTATATGCAGGAAGTTCCAGAATCTTGCTCTTGATGTATGTCATGTTGCCATCAACACGCCATGATACATTCTTGGTATTCAGAATCTGATAGCCGAGCTCAATTTCAACACCCTGGTTAAGTACTGAACCTACATTCTGTCTCTGTGAAGTATAACCTGCTGATGGTGGCATTGGAACATTGAAGAGCATGTCTGAGTTCTTTCTGCGGAAGTACTCAATAGATCCGTCAAAATTCTTGAAGAGAGTAAACTCTGCACCAATGTTTGAAAGTTTCTGTGACTCCCATGTCAGATCCTTGTTACCCTTTGAAGAGAGAACCTTTGAATACTCACCGGTAGCGCTGTTATAAGAGATTGAATATCTGTCAAGATATGCATAGTATGTACCAATCTGGTCATTACCCTGCGAACCATAGCTGGCCTTAATCTTCAGATCATTTACCCAATCCACATTCTTCATAAAATCTTCTTCAGTTACCATCCAGGCAGCACCTACACTACCGAATGTTCCCCAACGTGCGTCTGGAGAGAAACGTGAAGATGCCTCATGACGTACTGTAGCGTTGAAGTAGTAGCGCTCAAACAGGTCATACTGTACACGTCCCAGAAAACCCTGAGTCCTGTAATTGTCTGTATAAGAGCCTAGGTTACTGCTTGTTGGCTGTGTACCATAAGCATTGTTAAGTTCATCAACGAATGGGCTGAACAGATGATCATTTGATCCTTCCATGTACTGATCTTTCATTGAATATGACTCAAAACCTGCAAGAACCTCAAGTTTGTGGTCATCTGTGAATGAAGTCTTGTAGTTAGCAAGATACTGCTGGTTGACAACTACAATTCTCTCTGAGCTGATAGCAACAGCACCTCCAGTAGTTACACTACCATAGAATGGGTTGCTAAGGCTGCTTGAACGAGAAGAGTAAACCTCCGGAGCAACGCGTGCTGTCAGAGAAAGGCCTCTTGCAGGAGTAAGTGTGATGTATGCATTTGAACTGAGCTCA
>JAKSIY010000023.1 GCA_024398535.1 Bacteroidaceae bacterium | reverse complement strand
ATCTGCCATCTGTTGCGGTAGATGTTGGCAATCTCAAGCGGCCCGAGCTCCATGTTATTGGTTATAAAGGATATCACCTCGTCCTTCTCGGCATCATGGTATTTTACCAGGCGGAAGTCCTCAGGGTACTTCTTTTCGCTGACGTATCCGGTTAGATGGATAACTTGGTCACTTACAATACCTACCATTTCATTGATGTTGTAGTTGGTTTGAACCACTTCATACTTCATGGTATCCTTTGCTCTGGTAACGAAGTTAGTCTCATTGAGATGCATCCTGTAAAGAGCTTCGAAGTCCACGTAAGCTTTGTCCATCGTGTATATAGCCCATTTGTGAGGTTCATACACATCGAGGAAGTTGCTATCGTGCCATCGACTGTCCGTGATGTATATACTTTCGGGTATGCTTCCACGCAAATCCAGCACTGTATGCATCTTGACGCCTCCCTTCGAGTACTTGCCAAGAGCCCATTCTGCCAACTTGATGCTGCAGGGTATTGTGGTGGAGTCAATCGCAAAGATTTCCCATCCAGGAAGATATACATTGGGGATGTTCTCCTTTGCATACATCGGACGCACCTTGTTGATGAGCCACAGACCAAGTTCCTCGAAGATCCGATAATCTCTGGCTTCATTTGCCTTGGACAAGGAAGATGGATCAACAGCAACTGGTATTCCGAGGTAGTAAACTGCCTTCTTGAGAGCTTTGAGAACCAGAGAGATGTCTTTCAGTGACTTACACCCAGCTAATTGGCCAAACATCAAGTGCATGCAGTGGCTGTAGCTGTCAAGGTTCTTCGCATGGAAGTCTCCGTTATACTTCTTGACGGACTTGTTGAAGACCCATCGAGGGAAGTACTCCATAACCTGGGCGAACAGGTATTTGCCTTTGTTCATGTTTCGGGGCTTTTTACAGCCTCAAAATTAGGCAAACGCTCACTTCAAATCGTGAAATGTCAAAGAGCTATTTAAGATATTTGTAGTTAATGACTTGCTGCGACAACGAATCGAATTATCGCATCGGAAAGCGATTCAAATCGTGAACAAGCAATAACATGTATAAAACATTAAATATTAACAAGTTATAAGTAAGCGATGCCATTTTATCGCATCACTAGTATTTAATAATTGCTTTTTAAATTTGATTATTCAGGTGAATTCTATCAGCAACAACGTATCGTTGTCAGCCATTGTTTTTCTTGTTTTATGTTTACCTTTGCAAAATTCTGAGTTTTAGGGTTTATACTGGGATTTGGGACTCTTGGTTTAACACCAACTTAATTGAACTTGGAGGAAAAGGATGTTGCAGTCAGGACCTTGCAAGAGTAATAGCTGAGACATCCTTTTCATTTTCCTATATCTTTCAACATTTTATCATTTCTACCACCATTCAATTTCTCCGTTTTCTCTGATTATGAACGGCCTTTCATCTTACTGGTTTGTTGTGTTTGGTTCTTAATTCTGCGACAAAGGAACAGAGTAAAATCTATACTGCCAAATAAAAGGTATCATACTTAAGTATGAATTTTGCATTTTTCATACTTTGGTATGATATAATTATCGGCTTTTTCTGTATTTTTGCATCGCAAATAGCATAACAACTGATAAAACATATGCAGAACACTGATTCATTCTTTACCAATTATGCTCCGTCGTTTGAAAGCAAAGACAGCACTGATTACTCAGAGATCATTGCCTCAATCAGGGCATACGCCCGACTGAACGGACAGAGCGCCATACTGATAGACTTTGACAGACATGAACCGATATTCGTCACGGACAACCTTATTTATGTAGATGAATCGCAGGCGGGTGACCGGAAAAGGGCATCGGCCAACCCATACTGGTCACTGGTGACCGATGAGGTACTACAGGTTCTTGTTACCATGCGACAGAACTACTTCAAGCTCAGAGAGGTATTGACGGCAGATGAATATTGCAGCCATATCTGTATAGTAGACTATCCAATAACAATAAGAAACAGAGAATTTTTCATCAATTCCAGATACACGCCTATAGTAACGGGCAAGAATGGTGAAACGAAATTGGGACTGTACTGTATCCTTCCATCAAACAAGAAAGAGATTTCAAGCGTAGTGATAGTGCCGTCGGGCAAGCGATGGAGGTATGATTTCAGCATTAATGACTTCCAGGAATTCAGCCTTATCAAGAAGCTGACGATAGCAGAGAGGGCGGTACTGCAGAGAGCCAAAATGGGCATGAGCAATGAAGAGATAGCCAAAGCCCTGGATCTGACATTATCCACCATCAAGAGCCATAAGATGCACATCTTCAAGAAGCTGTGCGTGGAAAGCATTGCAGAGGCCCTTGTCGTGGTAGGTAACTATAACCTGATGTAAGCCAGCACTTCTTGAGAATCGGATTCTGACGCGTTGTTGAAAAAAGTTTGTTTACGTTCACGGCTTATGAGCTGATAACTTTGCCAAGTTATAGAATAAATTATTAGCACACAGGATAACGCCAAAAATTATTACCTTTGTACTACTATAATAATAAATACGATGAAAGAACAGTCAATTGGAACAAAGTGCGTTCATGCCGGATATGCATCGGGCAAGGGACAGCCAAGGCAGATGCCTATCATACAGAGTACAACTTTCAAGTATGAGAACAGCGAGCAGATGGCCCGCCTGTTTGACCTTGAGGACAACGGATATTTCTACACCCGCCTGCAGAACCCTACGAATGACATGGTTGCAGCACGTATTGCAGCTCTTGAGGGTGGTGTGGCAGCAATGCTGACATCGTCGGGGCAGGCTGCAAACTTCTTTGCATGCTTCAACATCTGTGAGGCCGGCGGCCACATTGTCAGTGCCACCAGCATATATGGCGGTACATTCAATCTTTTGGGCACAACCCTGAAGAAGATGGGCATTGAGGTTACTTTTGTTGACCAGAATGCACCTGAGGAGGAGATTGAGAAGGCTTTCCGTCCAAATACCAAACTGGTGTTCGGTGAGGTCCTGTCAAATCCGGGCGTAATGGTTCTTGACATTGAGAAGTTTGCGCGCATGGCACATAAGCATGGCGTGCCTCTGATTGTGGACAACACATTCCCGACCCCAATCAACTGCCGTCCGTTCGAGTGGGGTGCAGACATCGTGACCCATTCAACCACCAAGTACATGGACGGTCAGGGCGTACAGGTTGGCGGTGCCATTGTTGACAGCGGCAACTTTGACTGGGATGCCCATGCCGACAAGTTCCCGGGCCTGACTTCACCTGATGAGTCATACCACGGCATTACCTACACAAAGAAGTTCGGCAAGCTGGCATACATTACCAAGGCTACCAGCCAGATGATGCGTGACCTGGGTTCAATCCAGGCACCACAGAACGCATTCTACCTAGGTCTGGGACTACAGACACTGCATGTCCGCATGCCACGCCACTGCTCAAGTGCACTGAAGGTTGCAAAGTATCTTGAGAGCAATCCTGACGTTGCATGGGTGAATTTCCCAGAGCTTGAGTCATCAGCAGACCACGCTCTTCAGCAGAAGTATATGCCAAACGGAACCTGCGGTGTAATGTGCTTCGGCCTGAAGGCTCCTCAGGGCGGCAGTGCACGTGAGTTTGCCGGTGTGTTCATGGACAAGCTCAAGCTGGTGACCATTGAGACCCACGTTGCAGACTGCTACACCTGCATGCTACATCCGGCATCGCACACACACAGGCAGATGTCTGACGAGCAGCTCAAGGAGGCAGGCGTTGCACCTGAACTGATACGTCTTTCAATAGGTCTTGAGGACGCTGAGGATATCATTGCAGATATCCAGCAGGCTATTGATGCTGCAAAGGCTTAAACCTCAATAAGGTTATTTAGCATCGCATATACCGTAAGGCCGGCTACAGAACGTATGCCGGTCTTTTTTGATATGTTTTTCCTGTGGGTTATGACAGTATAGACAGAGAGATTGAACATGTCGGCAATCTCCTTGTTCTGCTTTCCCTGTGCAACCGCAACGAGTATCTCCTTTTCACGTGCTGAGAGTTCTTCGCTCTCAGCCTGCTGTACCTCATGTTTTACAGTAAGTGCAGCGCGCAGTTTCCTGATGATTGTGCTGGGGGAATCATAAAGGTTTATTATCTCATCATATCCTTTCAGATACTCCTCATTGAGAACGGTGGTTTGGAGCGCTATGACAGGGGCATCGGTATAGGCCTGAAGAGCTGACTTTGCATTCTTCCGGTCATTGAAATCCATTGCTTGGGGATCCATTACAATAAGGTCTGCATCGGAAAACCTGAGTCTTACCTCATTGTTGTGGGAGAGGTCAGAGAGTATGCTGGTAACCTGAAACTCACCGACGCTGTTCAGAATGCTCTCAAATCCGCGTGCAACCATGGTAGCAGGGATAATGAGCATGACTTTTTTCTTATTTCCTGCCATTCTTCTCAATTCTGTTTACGACAGCAACCAGAATCTCATCCTCAATGCGGGTATGATGTAAAAGGTCTGTCTCAAGGTGAAAAATCAGAGAGATGGTCTGCATGCACAGATTGTTGTCACACTCCTCAGGAAGGTATCTCATGATAAGGTTCTTCAAGTCTGCCAACTTTTCGTCAACGTTGCTGTGATGCTCTTCAAACTGGCTTATGCTGTATCCGTTGTTTTCCTTGCCGCAGCAGAGCATATCAAGGTATGGGAATAGTTGCTCCTCTTCATAGGAGAAATGGCGACGGACCTCATCGCTGTACTCGGAATAGAATTTCCAGATTGCAGATTTCTGTTTCTCAGAGCAGGGTCTCAGAAGATTTTCAATGCTCTCTTCAAGCTGCACTAGAGCTGTTCCTGCATAATATTGGTGCGATGCATGCAGGTACTTGACTATGTCCTTAACGCTTACCTTGTCCAGAAGGTTATCAGTAGGAACAAAGTCGTCATAGGTATAAATCTTGCAGATCAGCATGAATGTCTCTAAGTCAACTCCGGCTTTGTCACAGACTTCAGCAACGGTATATCTACCCATTCTCAGGTCCATGCCAAGTCTTCCCACAATGTTGATGAGGGGAAAGTTCTGTTCTATCAGGTCTGCAAGTAGCGTCTTACCGTTTGAGGCAAACAGGTCTTTGTGTGTCATTTTCTGTTATGCGTAACTGTGCATGCCGCCCAAAATGAGGTTTACACCGAAGTAGGTGATCAGCACGCAGATGAATGAAATAATGGTAAAAAGATGTATGAAACGTGGGTTCCTGAACTTTGGGAGCGATGCTCCATGCAATGAAAAGGAATAGACCAGAATGGTGATGAGTGCCCAGGTCTCCTTTGGGTCCCATGACCAGTAGCTGCCCCATGACACATTTGCCCAGATTGCTCCAAGGAACGTACCGGTAGTCAGTAGGAAGACAGCCGGGTAAATAATCACCAGGCTGATGTCTGCAAGGTCCCTGCTGGCATTGCTGTTTCTTATGACCAGTCCCATGATTCCGTTCAGTGCCCCCAGTCCGAACATGGTGTATGATATCATCATGCAGGCTACATGTATGGCCAGAAGTGGTGATGAGAGTACCGGCATGAGCGGAGTAATCTGCGGATTTGATTCGCCCAGAACTGCAACCAACAGTGCAAAACCTGTCAGGATGAATGCCATAGGTGCAAGTACCGGCAGACGTTTTATGAAGACCGATGCCGCCAGCATGGCGCACCACGCAATGAGCATCATCATCTCAAATCCACTTGCCATTGGAATGTGGTGCTGCACATACCAGCGCAGGCCAAGTACTATGGTAAGATAGATAAAAAGTGCCGTTGAAGTCACGACTTCTGCAAGCACCACCGCACGCGGAATCCTCTTTTCTTTTGCGGTGAAGATTCCTGTCATCACAAAGAGTATCATGCCCAGGGTCACCAGTGCCATTGCCGGTACCATAGGGCGTCCTATCTGATTGTAAAGATGCTCTGCCTTCATGTGGAATGCAGATGGCAGAATCTCCTTTGCGTTCTTCTGCTGATACAGTTTAAGCTTCTCAACGACCTGTGATGCCTCTGAGAATTCTTCATTGAACACATGTTCAGCGACAAGACTCAGCACACTTCTCATGAAGGTCCACTCTTCTGGAGCAACAGACTCCGGCAGATGGTCTGCAGGGCTGTACCACTGACCATCTATCATGAATATCTTCAGCACTCTCTGTGATGCCACCTGGCGCACCAGATAGTGCTTCTCTTCCTCAATCTGCTGGCCGCGCTCCTTCTTCTTGAGCTTGACCGGAACGCCTGACCAGGTATCGTAATGGAACATCCAGCCCGTGAAGACCTGCATCGCGCTGTATCCTTCAATGCCCGGCTTTCCGTACACCTTCATGACATAGTCACGTGCCAGAGTCTCAAGCGGTGCCACACGTCCGTTGTAATAGACCAGCATCGTTCCCATCTGTTCTGCAAGGTCTGCAGGAATCACCTTGCCGGCGGTGGTCGCAGCCGATGCATGCGTACCTACCATCAGTAGCAGTATTACTGCAGCGCGCTTACTCAGCCTGGCCAGTGCAGCTCTGAAGCCAGACTGCTTCACAAAGAAGAATCCAATGAGCGATGCCATCAGCAGAAAGTAACCTGTATAGCTGATGGCTACTCCCCAGGGGTCATGGCTGACAGCAAGGGTTGAACCCTTCATGTCTGGGTCATAGCTGCTCTGATAGAAACGGTAGCCACGGTATTTCAGTGGGTGATTCATGCTGATCTCTGTCTGGAACTGCCTGTCTCCGTCTGTCACCGTGACAAAGCTGGAGTAGTCCATTGGGCTCTCTGTTCCTGCGTAGTATTCTATCTGGAACTGTTTGAGTTCAATAGAGAACGGCATGTCTGCACGCATCATGTCCTTATCGGCAAAATAGTTCATGGCCTCTGATTCACGCAGGTGAAGCCGGCCGTTTTCTGAGGTCAGGAATGTCGTCAGTGCTCCTGCCAGCATCATGACGAATGCCAGATGCAGGGTCAGCACCGGAATCCTTTTCTGCATACCGCTCCTGTAGGCCAGTACCAGGCCGCTGACAATAGCCAGGGCCCAGAAGGCAAAGAAAACGGGATTGTGGTAGATAAGCCTGAAAGCCAGTTGGCTTCCGTATATCTTCTCCAAGACAGTAGCAGCCATCATACTCACTATGACGGCTGACACTGAAACCAGTGTTGTGGTTTTAAAAACTCTATTATCTATGGTCATTCTTTTATATTGAGTTAATGAACTCCACCACGGCAGCTCTGTCTTCTGCACTTAACTGGCGGAATCTCTCCACTGTCCATCGGGCATCGCTCCTTTCTGAGCCATGCCACATGATAGCCTCCACGACGTTCCGGGCCCTACGGTCATGCATCCGGTCCTGATGCCCGGAAACGATAAGAGACAGTCCTCGGCCCCAGAGTGGTGTGGTACGGCACCATCCGGTACGTATGTCGTTCTCCATGTACAGTCTATGCTGCACCATGTCTGTGTAAGGCCAGATGGTCTGGAACGGATATGTCGGCAATACTTTTCCCTGCTCAAAGAAGAGTGTCGGGTCATAGAAGTTATCCTCATCAGTCTGCCATGATGGCCGGTGACAGCTGGCACATCCAATCTCTCTGAAGAGCTGACGTCCACGCTGTACTGTAGCATCTGTCAGGTTTCTTGCAGCCGGTACAGCCAATCCTCTGTGCCAGATCATGAAGTTTGTGAAGTCTTCATCAGACATTTCCGGTTCAAGAGTATTGCTCATCAGATAGTTGTAGATGTCAGTCCCTGGATTGCCGGTAACGTTGTACTCAGGATAATACTTGTAGAAATCTTTCTGAACCTCTGGGTCAGAGGCAGATGTCTGTGCGTAGAATCCGGTAATATAATGGTATCTTCTGTCTGAGCGTGTAACATTTGTGATGTTCCAGATAGCATTTGCACCGGGGCCATCTTCAATTGAGCCGCGGGAAAGCGCGTAAGTAAACTTCTTTGGAACAGGTGTACCGTCTCCCTGAACGGTGTTTGCGTACTGGCTGGTCCATTCTCCGTCTTTGAATATTGCCGGGTTCAGCTTTGCCCCGATGCTCTCCTCATAGGCATACTGCGCCTTGAGTGAGTCTGCAGGGATTGCATCCAGCAGTCCTGTTCCGTAGATACCTATGGTTGACTCCAGACGCACTCCGTATTCTCCCTCCTGAAGATCAACTACCTGACCGTCACGCTTTGCCTGTACGGTACCTCCATAGAAAGCATCCAGTGGAATAGTGACTTCTGGATAGATCAGGTCGTATGACTCTCCGTCCGGGAAATGGTTATCCCATTCATCAGTGTATGAAAGCCACTCAATCCTGATCTTGTTCTCATCTATCGGCTCCTTGAACGGAGCAACGGATTTTGTCTGAGGCATACCTGTCACAGAAGTCACGTAGGCATCAGTTGCCTTGTCATATACAACGAGCAGATAGCCGTTGCCATACTCGTTGGCGCTATATCTGGTTGTCCTCTTTCCGTAGCCGTAACCCGGATGACAGTCTATACATGAAGACCTTACGTAAACTGGACCCAAGCCATTGAAAGGAGCGGTGTTGATGGTGTAGGTACGCTCAAAGAAATACTCTCCGTACATGAACTGGTTGGTCAGTCCTGCCTTTTCAACTGCCGGTGTCGGGTCCTGGAAAGCCGATGCAGATGCGTTGAAGGTGGTACCAAGAATACCTCCTGCATAGGTCTCTGTCTCTATCTCTATCTCCTTCTCTGTCATAAGGTTTCCCTTTTCTTCCTTTTTCTGTTCAACAGGCTCTTCCTGGCATGCCGCCAGCATGATGGCTGAAGCGGTAAGGAGTGCAAATATACTCTTTTTCATCTGTTCTTCCTTTTTATTTATTCTGCTACAGCGTCAATTAACTCCTCCAGAGCGGATACCAACCCGGTGCAGGCATTGATAGCCTCTTCTACTGACTTGTCCTTGCAGTTCAGAACAAACGGGAAGACCATTCCCTGTCCTGCATCGTCCTGTCCGGTTCCAATCTGTGTCAGGGCATTGTCAATGGCGGCAGTTACCTTACTGTCAAGTTCCCTGTTCTCCTTTGCAACCCAGGCATGCAGTGATGCAGACTGGTTCCTCTTTCCTTCAACGCCGCCCAGATAGACATTCTTTATGGAGATGATGTTGTTGTAGAAGTCTTCAATTGACTTATGGCTATAAGGAGACTCAATGTAGGTGATATCTTCACCAGAGAATGGCTTGCTTATCTTTGAAGTACCAACCTCATCGGCAATGTCGATGCAACCCTGAATGATGTATTGGACTGCTCCGGTCCAACTTCTGAAAGTGGATCCTGCCTTTCCTGCACCCAGAAGGTTGTCTGCGTATGTGGCATCGCTGCCATTTACCGTGCAGTTCAGCTCAAGCTCTTCAACACGCTCTACATGCTCTTCTGCAGCATCGTTTCCGATCCATGAAACCTCAAGTTGCCATGTGTGGTTCCTCAGGTCACCTGCCACAGCCTGGATGTAAACCATTTCAAGTTCACTTATCCTGTTGAAATCCTTTGGAGCACCATCCTTGAAGATGATGTATTCAATTCCGTGAAATCCAAGCAGGGTATTACCCAACTGGTTTCCGGCATAGACATCGCCCTCTTCTGAGTCAAGTGACCCAAGGATTGCCTTGTCAGCCATAAGACGCATGAAGGCATCCTCATCAAGAGGCCATGAGTCAATGTGCGGGTCAATGCCAAAGTCGCTGGCCGGGCCAAACAGGAAGGCCTCTGACTTCTCCCACTCAGCACGTGCCTTCAGGAAAAGGTCGCAGACGCTGTCAAGCCCTGCCTGGGTAGGGCTCTGCCTGAAACTGCCTATGGCATTGGCCAGTTCACAGGAATAGTCTGCAAGTGCCGTGTAGGTTGGTGCCAGGGTGTTGCTGATAAAAGTGCTGGCGATGCTCTCAAAAGCATTGTCCTTCTCTTCAACGGAATCTGTCTCTCCTGATTCCTGACAGCTGCCGAGTACTGCTATGGTGGCAGCTGCGATTATGTAAGATACCTTTTTCATATATGATAGTTTTTATTTCAGTTGAAGAAGCCCGTGTAACAGATTCCAATCCTTACAGACGGCTCGTTGTTATATCTGCTTCTAAGAATCCTTTCTGAGAATTCCGCTTTGATTATGACCTGGCTGATGGGCTGGTAGTTGATGCCTGCTGCAATCCTGCTGCAGTCTGTCCATAGGTAGTCAGTCTGTCCTTTTGATGGAACGTATGAGTCATAGTATTCATAACGGCCAAATAGAAACAGTCTCTCTTCAGGATTTCCTTTGAATGACAGCAGGTCAACACCGGTTTCTGTACCTAGGGCAAATGCATTCTTTCCTACGAATGAGTGCTGATATGGAGAGAATGTTGAGTTGTCCGAGTTCTTGTTGCTGGTGCCTATGGCAGCTGCATTTTCCAGATATCCAAAGTCTGCGTTACCGCGTGATACCACATGCTTCCCCTTGTACTCATAGTCTGCCGTGGCAACGAAAACCGTTCCGTCAACTCCCTTGGTGACCTTACCGTTTGAACTGACTGAGGTTGGGAAGGCATCGTTGTTCACTCCGCCAGCGTATCCGCTTACCCCAAGCCTAAGATTGCTGATGCTGTAGTTGTCAATCCGGACAGCTGCGGCCAGCCTGTTTCCCACGGTATATTCGTATGGCGATGCCGATGCGCCGCTGATCCAGCCGGAATTTGAAAAGAGTCTGTAATTCAGACCTGGAAGCAGCTGGGCTTCATAGCGCCAGTTCCCTATGCGACCCCATAGGCTCACGCCTATCTGGTGCCAGGTAGATGGCAGTATGGTGGTCTCACCCTCCTGCCTGAATACTGTGAAGAATTTATCCGGTTCATGGCGTGTGTTTATGAGCCCTACAGGAACTATAATCATTCCTGCTCTTGCATTGAGCCTGTTTGAGAAGCTTTTCTGTATCCAGAACTGTTCCAGGAAGACTTCACCTCCACGCTCTATTTCATGTTCAATTTCAATGGCTTCGTCACCCTCAACCTCTATTGATGCCTCAACTCCACCATGCTCAAATTCCATCTCCGTTCCCATTGACCAGCCTTTGCCGAACTCCTTGCCGAGCATGATCACAACGTGTGGCAGGTCAAACTGTGCGTTACCACTCTGATTCCTGTATCTGTCAGGATACATGTAGCGGTATGGATTGTTACTGAAGAAATTGTAGCTGTATGTTGCCTCTCCGTAGCCTCCTATCGTGAAGTCTCTGCTATCCTCCTTAGGCTGCGCTATGGCTGTCATAGCGTTGAAAAGTATTGCTATAATCAATGTTGAAACTCTACTCATCTGTGTGATTTTATCTTTCCGGCTGCAAAGTTATTTAGATTCAGTCTAAACAGAAATCCTAAAAATGCAGTAATCCGCTAGTTTTCCCTAACCATTTATGATTATCATGGTTTCTTGACTTTTGCCAAAAATGGTAGGTTTTAGGTGGAGAGCTTCCTCAAATAGAGTATCTTTGTGGGGTATGAAGAGGGTAATGACAACAGTGCTGATGCTGACGGGGCTGCTTGCAGTAAATGCTGCTGACTACAGGCTTTACATGACGCTGGGACTATCAGCGCCGGCAGGAACCTGCAGCATCACAGAGAGTTCCGACGTATATAAAGGTGCGTCCGTGACGCGCGTGCGCATGACGATGCAGACAACCGGTATTGCTGGAGCTTTCTACAGCCTGAATGATACCATCACCTCTTATATTGATGGGAGCGGAGCATCGGTCTTCTACAGCAAGGCGGTGCATGAGGGGGCTAAAAATGTGCTTGAGACTGCTGAGTTCTCACAAGACAGGAACAGTGTAAAACTGACAATCCACAAGTACGGTGAGAAGCCATACAGCAATTCTGTGAGCAGTTTAGGGCAGATCTATGACATGCTGTCGCTCATGAAGTTTGCAGAAGAGCAGGGTGCCCGTCTGCTGGAGAATAACCGTCAGAACAGTGCGTCAGACAAGAACCCGGTAGAGGTCTTCTCTGTCCCTATGGTGAACGGAAACCAGGTGGTTCAGCAGCATATCCACTACATCGGAACCAAGAGTGTGGCCGATGCATCGGGCAAACGCCACAGTTGTGTGGCTTTCAGTATCCGTGACTTCAAGAACGGACCTGAGCGTGAGACAATGAGAATATACATCACTGATGACTCAAGACATATCCCGGTTCGTCTGGATATTGTTCTTGGACAGTCGTACATAAAGGCTCTTAGAGAATTATGAAACCTACAAACAACAAATTTCTGACCAGACGTGGCTTTGGCGTTCATTCGCCTTGGGCCTATGACTTCATTATAAACGTGATACAGGAAAAGCTCCCATACTATGCGTATGATGACCTGTATGATTTCTGTGAGGATGCCCCTGAGGAACTGCCGCAGTTTGACCAGGAAGAGGACGAGCTGCTGCTGCGCGTCACCAACAGTCTGGCTGTCCGTGGCAAGGATTCCCTGCGCGTGCTTGAGGTTGGTACCGGTTCTGCCACCAGCACGGTCTATATGGCATCGGTCGGAAAGGCCGTGAAGTGTGTCACAATCGATGCTCCGCACCCTTTGACGCAGCAGGTACGCGATAGCCTGTCAGACTTTGAGAATGTTGATTACCGCAGCGGAAATGTCAGGGAACTGCTTGAAAAGTACCTCTCAGAGATTCCTCAGGCAGGGAAGATTGACCTGGTCCACATTGCTCATACCGCCTTTTTCCGTGAGGTCATGGAGGAGATCCTGCCTTACCTTGGGCCTCAGAGCATGGTCGTGACTCATGACATCCATGCCATTCCCGCAAAGCATGACTGGTGGAGGCAGATTGTGGCCGATGCCCGCGTTGCCAGCACGTTTACCAAGGATGAGACCGGCATCCTGTCCTTTGATTTGAAGAAACAGAAATACAATTACCACCTATGAGTAAGGTATATACCAAGACCGGTGACGATGGCACGACCAGCCTGGTCGGCGGTCAGCGCGTGCGTAAGACCGATGCCCGCCTTGAGGCATACGGTACAGTCGATGAACTTAATTCAGATATTGGTGTAGTCACAACATACACCCAGGATGCTAAGGATCTTGAGGATTTGCGCTGGATTCAGGGGCGTCTGTTTGCCGTGGGTGGAGGACTTGCTACCGACCTTGAGACGACCCCTCTGTATGATTCCTGCAGAATCTTCCAGCCGGACATTGACCGCGTTGAGAAGATGATTGATGACCTTCAGGAGAAGATGCCGCAGAACAGACGCTTTGTCCTGCCTGGCGGCAGTCGTGGCAGCGCCTACTGCAACGTTGCACGTGCAGTCTGCCGCCGTGCGGAACGTGATATCCTGCGTTTACAGGAAACAGCCCCTGTGGACCCGCTGCTGGTCATCTTCATTAACCGACTGTCAGACTATCTCTTTGTCCTGTCCCGTCACATGAACTTTGTGGCTGGAGTAGAGGAGGTACTCTGGTAAGGCCCAGCGGAATTGACAATAAAAAATCCCGGTTTCAAAGTGTTGAAGCCGGGATTTCCTGTTTTATAGGTTTCTGTGATTATTCCATGTCAAGGTATTTGTTGAAGGATTCAACACGTGTCATGACGTTATCAAGAATCTCATCCATGTCATCACCGCTGTAGTAAGATGTCTCATCCTCAATGATTTTCTTGCCGTCAAGCTTGACCTCAGGCTCATCATGGGTGTCACCCTCGCCCCACATGTCATCATAGTAGTCAGGGTCATCCTCATGCAGATATTCGGTTCTGTAGAAGTATTCTGCAATGTTCTCTGTTGGAAATACATAGGTGCTTGTTGCCTTGCAGCATGCCATGTATGGCTCATCATTCCAATCAACATCCTGCTGGAATTCAAACTCCTGATACTCTTCTCCTGCAATGCTGAAGCCGTATGAACCGTAGAATGCAGAGATCTTGTTGTCTGTTACATTGCAGTATGCCTTTTTCTTCTCAGTGTATGACGGATCATCACTTGATGCAATTTTGTAGATGTCAACGGTATATTTGCAGTAGCTACGCAGATATTCCTGCTTCATGCCCTTGAAATCTTCTGTAACGTCGGCCTTGATTGTATTGCCGTCAAGAGAGATGTCGGAATAATCTTCCTCTGTCATCTTGATGTAGTTGTAAAGCTCCTTTGCAAGTGTCTTGTCCTTGCATGTGAGTGCAATGTTTGCCTTTGTGCAGACACCGTTGCTGAATGTGAAGTTGATTGAATAATTGACAGCATAGCCTGCAGCCTGAGAACCATAGAATGTCTGATATGTCAGACTCATGGTATTGCCATTCTCCTTGAACTCTGGCGCAACTGACCATTCTGTTTCACTACTGTTGCCATTGTCACCAGATCCGGTGCCATCATTGTCACTTTCAGGATCGCAGCTTGTCATTGAGAAGATGGTCAGACATGCTGCCATCATCAAATAAAGGTACTTTTTCATCTGTTATTGTTTTAAAGTTTTGTTTCTGTTATCAATGCAGAGCACAAATATAGAGGTTTATATTATAAAAAAAGCCCCCCATCAGGGGGGACTTTTATCAAAAGATGCCTTTTCTGCGGCTTTTTTACTCGTAATCCTGCCAGCTCTTGATCTGCAGACCTTCAATGCCCTTCATGCAGAATGCCTCAATGAAGGCACTTGCCAGGCGGGCATTGGTGATCAGTGGAATGTTGTGGTCAATAGCGCCACGACGAATCTTGTAACCATTGGTAAGCTCACGCTTTGTGTGGTTCTTAGGAATGTTTACAATCAGGTCAAACTTGTGGTCGTGAATCATTGACATTACGTTATCCATTTCAGGATGCTCTTCATCAGGCCATGCAACGGCAATTGCCTTTGCACCGTTGGCGTTCAGGTAATCGGCAGTTCCCTCTGTTGCATATACGGTGTAGCCGTTCTTGGTCAGAGCTATTGCAGAGTCAAGCAACAGAGCCTTCTCCTTGGCGCCACCGCTTGAGAGCATGATGCCCTGGCTCTTTGAAGGAATCTTGTAACCTGTGGCAATCATTGAGTTGAGCAAAGCCTCCTCAAATGAATCACCCATACAGCCAACCTCGCCGGTCGATGACATATCTACGCCAAGTACAGGGTCAGCGTTCTGCAGACGTGCAAATGAGAACTGGCTGGCCTTTACGCCCATGCGGTCAATGTCGAATGCGCTCTTGTCAGGCTTCTGGTAAGGAGCATCGAGCATGATTCTGGTAGCTGTCTCAATGAAGTTGCGCTTCAGTACCTTGCTGACGAATGGGAATGAACGTGAAGCACGCAGGTTACACTCAATAACCTTTATGTCACGACCCTTGGCCAGGTACTGTATGTTGAATGGACCGGAAATGTTCAGCTCCTTGGCAATAGCGCGGCTGACCTTCTTGATCTGACGGATTGTTGCGAATGAGATCTGCTGGGCTGGGAATACCATTGTAGCATCGCCAGAGTGAACACCTGCGTATTCAACGTGCTCAGAGATACCGTACTCGACAACCTCACCGTTGTGGGCAACGCCGTCGAACTCAACCTCATTGGTCTCCTGCATGAACTGTGAGATAACTACCGGGTACTCCTTGCTTACCTCTGAAGCGGCAGCCAGGAAGCGGCTGAGTTCCTCATCGCTGTAGCATACGTTCATGGCAGCACCTGAAAGTACGTATGATGGACGTACCAGTACAGGATAGCCAACCTCATCAATGAACTTCTTTACGTCTTCCATTGATGTAAGTGCGCTCCACTTAGGCTGGTCGATGCCCAGCTGGTCAAGCATGGCGCTGAACTTGCCACGGTTCTCTGCACGGTCAATGCTTATAGGGCTTGTACCAAGGATTGGCACACTCTGGCGGTACAGCTTCATTGCCAGGTTGTTTGGAATCTGGCCACCTACTGAAACTATTACGCCGCGTGGCTGCTCCAGGTCAATTACGTCAAGTACGCGCTCGAATGACAGCTCGTCAAAGTAGAGACGGTCGCACATGTCGTAATCAGTTGATACTGTCTCAGGGTTGTAGTTGATCATGATTGACTTGTAGCCCAGCTTGCGTGCTGTGTTGATGGCATTTACTGAACACCAGTCAAACTCAACTGAAGAACCGATGCGGTATGCGCCTGAACCGAGTACGATTACAGACTTCTCATTATTATAATAGTTGATGTCGTAACCCTCAACTGCGTATGTCATGTACAGGTAGTTGGTCAGGTCAGGATGCTCGCTTGCAACTGTCGGGATTCGCTTTACTGCCGGCAGGATACCCTGCTTCTTGCGCAGTGAGCGTACGGCAAGAACGTCCTTCTCCATGTTGCCCTCATGCTTGTCCAGGACGAAGCGTGCAATCTGGAAGTCAGAGAAGCCCATCACCTTGGCCTTGCGCAGAACCTCTGTAGGAAGCTCCTCAAGTGAAGAGTAGCCCTGCAGGACGTGCATGTAGTCAACGATGTTCTTCATGCGCTCAATGAACCAAGGGTCAATCTTTGTCAGCTCCTCAATGCGCTCAATTGAGTAACCATCCTCAAGAGCCTGGGCAATTGCGAATATACGCAGGTCTGTCGGGTTGGCCAGCTCCTCGTCAAGGTTGTCAAACTTGATATGGTCGTTGCCTACGAAACCGTGCATGCCCTGACCAATCATACGGAGACCCTTCTGGAGCATCTCTTCAAATGAGCGGCCGATTGACATGATCTCACCTACTGACTTCATGCTTGAACCCAGCTTGTGGCTTACGCCTACGAACTTGGTAAGGTCCCAGCGTGGGATCTTGCAGATCATGTAGTCAAGTGATGGAGCAACGTATGCTGAGTTTGTGGTACCCATCTCACCGATCTGGTCAAGTGTGTAACCAAGAGCAATCTTGGCAGCAACGAATGCCAGAGGATAGCCGGTAGCCTTTGAAGCAAGAGCTGATGAACGGCTCAGACGGGCATTGATCTCAATGATGCGGTAGTCATTTGTCTCTGCATTGAATGCGAACTGGATGTTGCACTCACCTACAATGTTCAGGTGACGTACGCACTTGATTGTTATCTCCTGGAGCATCTTTACCTGCTCGTCAGTCAGGGAACAGGTAGGAGCAACTACGATTGACTCACCGGTGTGGATACCCAGTGGGTCAAAGTTTTCCATCGATGCAACTGTGAAGCAGTGGTCGTTGGCATCGCGGATGCACTCGAACTCAATCTCCTTCCAGCCCTTCAGCGACTCTTCAACAAGGACCTGTGGAGCAAATGTGAATGCTGATTCTGCGATTTCAATGAACTTCTCTTCTGTAGGGCATACGCCTGAACCAAGTCCGCCAAGAGCGTATGCTGAACGGATCATGATAGGGTAGCCAATTCTGCGTGCAGCTGCGATAGCGTCTTCCATGGTCTCGCAAGCCTGGCTTACCGGAACCTTCAGGTCAACCTTGTTGAGCTCCTTTACAAAGAGGTCACGGTCCTCTGTGTTCATGATGGCCTCAACGCTGGTACCAAGAACCTGGACACCGTACTCCTTCAGGACACCGTTCTGATACAGGTTTGTACCTACGTTCAGACCGGTCTGGCCACCCCATGCAAGCATGATGCCGTCAGGACGCTCCTTCTTGATTACCTCAGTAACAAAGTACGGGGTAATAGGCAGGTAATAAACTTTGTCTGCAATACCTTCAGAAGTCTGGATGGTTGCAATGTTTGGGTTGATGAGAACACTACGGATGCCCTCTTCACGAAGGGCCTTCAAAGCCTGACTACCAGAGTAGTCAAATTCGCCTGCCTGGCCAATCTTCAGGGCGCCTGAACCCAGGACAAGGACTTTCTTGAGTTGTGTATTCATATATTATGATGCGGTCGTAATCAAAAGAAGCGGTTGCGCCCCATGAAGCGCGGGGACAAAATTACAAATTTTTTTTCTTCTGGAACACGCGTACGTAGTCAACTTCCATCGATAGTGGCAGTGCCGATGCATCGACACCCTCGCTGCCACCCCAGTCACCGCCCCAGGCCAGGTTCAGGATAACGTAGAACGGTTTGTTGAATGGCCATGTGTCATCATTGCCAGTGCCGTCATTTAGGAAGGTAAGGTTTGTCTCATCGTGAACACCGTCAACGTACATGAAGATACCGTCCGGAGTCCACTCCATTGCGTAGGTATGGAATTCACCTTCAGCATTTTCAGTCAAACGCTCTTGGGTCTTCTGGGTATTGATTACGTGGTAGTAGTTCTTGCAGTGAATAGAAGAAGAGGTGTAGTTAGGGTTGAATCCTACCTCTTCAAGAATGTCAATCTCACCGCATGCAGGCCATCCGCGATGTGAGTCACGTGGCATCATCCAGAATGCCGGCCATGTGCCCTTGCCCTTTGGCAGCTTGATGCGTGCCTCAATGTAACCGTACTGCCATGCCTCTGAGCTGTTCATGCGGGCAGAGATGACTTGGCCATTGTGCTCCATTGCGGTGATTACAAGATTTCCGTTCTCAACCTTGGCAGTCTGTTTGCCGTCAAGTTCACCGCCTGCAACGTAACGCTGCAGCTCATGGTTCACGCGGCCCGGACGCCAGTCCTCAAAAGTCCACTTGGCAGCATCGACTGACTTGCCGTCAAATTCGTCTGCCCATACCAGTTTGTAACCCTTTGGTGCTTTTGTCTTGACCTTTGCCTGTGCACCAAGAACAGGAGCTGTCAGAAGAACTGCCAGCAGTAGTGTGATTCTGTTCATTTGTTTGTATCTGTTAGCTGACCTCCCGGTACCAGGAAGTCTCTTGTTAGTTCAATATACCAGTCAGAGCGTGAATGGTCTTCGTTGCGCATGCAGAAGTTGAAAGTCTTTGGTTCCGTGACGATGCCCTTTCTGTGTACAAGCACATATCTCTTTGGCGGTTTCTGTGGCAGAGACTTGATCCGGTAACAGGTGTCAAGGGTAAATCCGGCCAGCAGGCACTCTCTGGTGAATGAGTCCAACACCTCTGGCGGGATGCATACAGAGAAGACTCCGCCTTTTTCAAGCAACCGGAAGGCGCCGGCAGCCAGAACGTCAAACGGAAGGCTTGATGAGTGACGTGCCCGGCTTCTGCCCAGGTCGGGACACTCAAGGCTCCGGTCAAAATAGGGCGGGTTGCATATCACGCTGTCAAAGGGACCATCCTGTCCGGAACTGTCCCGGTATTGTTCCAGGTAGTCCTGGAACGAGGCATGGATCAGCTGGATCCTGTCTGCAAATACTGATTCTGCAAAGTTCCGGCTGGCATCAATCACGGCATTGTCATCAATTTCAATGGCAGTGATGCGGGCATCGGGACAGCGCTGGGCATACATCAGAGAAAGCACACCGGTGCCGGTGCCTATGTCCAGAATTCTCCGGCCACCCGCCCCGAGCGTGCCAAGCAGGTCACTGTCAGTGCCAACCTTCATGGCTGCGTGTTCCTGCGTTATGTTGAATTGTCTGTACTTGAATACTTTCATCCAATACGCTTCTGTACCACAAAAGTATTATTTTCGTGGTTACGTATGAGTAAAACAAAAAGTTTAAATTTGCAGTCGGTAAGAAAAAAGAATCGCATACACCCAAAAATAATTACATAACGATGAATTCTATCAAATCAATTGTTGCTGCCATGGCAATGACCGTTGCAGCATCGGCAAGCGCACAGACCCTGAAGATGGAGAATCAGGTTGTCCGTATCACCGCTTATGAAGCATCAACAGCAGTAAATCTGGTAGTAGTTAAACCTGAGCAGAAGCTTGACGTTCTGGATCCTTCTGTCTTCACTGTCCTGACCAACGGCGTTGAACGTAACGTCAAGATTGTCTATACCTGCGACGACCGCGGAGAGTGGGCTGAGAACGGTGATTACCTGGCATTCGGTCTTGAGCAGAGCAAGTCACGTGGCGCTTCTCCACTGGCATCGACCGGTATGATGGGCTCATGGAGTAAGGCATATCCTGTCAAGGTTGACCTGAAGAAGGGCAAGAGCATCAAGGCCGGCGGCAAGAAGTACACTGCAATTGACTGTGAGACAGCTCATGCGCTGCGCAACTTTGTTTCTGAGTCAGACTTCTTTAGCCGTGGTATCTTTACAGGTCCGGCAACAGGTCGTCCAGGAAACGAGACTCTGACCTACGGCGCATATGAGCCTGATGCTCTGCGCTTTGACGGCAAGAAGAATCCTCTGATCATCTGGCTCCATGGTATGGGCGAGGGTGGTACAGATGTATCTATTGAGCTCATGGGTAATGAGGTAGTTGCCCTTATCCGCAATGACATCCAGTCACACTTCACCACAGAAGGCGGTGAGAAGGGTGCATACGTGCTTGCAGTACAGTGCCCGACCATGTGGATGGGTACAGCAAAGGGCGGCATGAGCACAGGTAACTACCCTTCACTCTACTCAGACATCCTGAAGTCATGCATCGACAACTATCTTGAGTTGAACCCTGACGTTGACCGTAACAGAATCTACATTGGCGGTTGCTCAAACGGTGGCTACATGACAATGAACATGCTTCTGCGTAACCCAGGCTTCTTTGCTGCTGCATATCCAACCTGTGAGGCTTATGCCGATGCAAACATCTCAGACGTCCAGATCCAGCAGCTTGCTGAGGAGAACATCTGGATTGTTCAGTCTGCTGACGATACAACCGTAAATCCTAAGGAGTACGCTATCCCTACATACCAGCGTCTTATCAAGGCTGGCGCAAAGAACGTATGGTTCGCTCTGTTTGAGACTGTAATTGGTTCAGATATGGGTCAGAAGCTTATGGGTCACTTCTCATGGGCATACGTATTCAACGATGAGGTTACTGCTTCACAGGAGCAGACAACAGGTGACCTGAAGCCATCAAACAACGGTGGTGGTACAGTTGCTCCACAGGGCTTCAACAACCTGTTTGACTGGATGAACGCCCAGGCTCTGAAGGAGCCGGCTCCTGCACAGCAGCAGTGGGGTGGCGGTCAGCAGCGCCCACAGGGTCAGGCAGGTCAGCGCCCACAGGGCCAGGGTGGCCAGCGTCCTCAGGGTGGTTTCAGCCGCTTTGATGAGAACGGCAATGCAAGATATTGATTATCTGACGCGTCAATACACAAGGAAGAGCAATGGGACAGCCCGTTGCTCTTTTTTTTGTGCGCCGTTACTTAGCCCTTGCATCAAAGTTGTAGGTGAATGTCAGGGAAAGGTAGCGGTGAAAGGTCTCATTACGGTTCTCAGAGCGCATGGTAGGGGTGATGTTGAAACCTGTTTCGTCCATCTGGTTCAGGATGTCCTTGGCATCAAGCGTCAGTTGTCCTCTATGCTCAAGTATTTTCCATGTAACACTGGCATCGAGTGCAAAGCGGTTACGGTTCATCGTGTCAGAAAGGTATCCGGTATTGCCGGTCAATCTGCCCTGAAGGTCAAATGTCCAGTGCTCGGTCTTGTATTTTCCGTTCATTCCCGTGTTGTAGTGCCATAGTTCCTGTTTCTCTATTGACGGGTCGGTGTAATTCACGCCTGTATATTGGATCTCAGCAAACGCACTGGACTCCCAGCCCTTGTTATCATACGAGATATTCAGTCTGTCGTTCATTGATGATGACATCTGCCTGAAGTGTTCAATTGGGGTAGCGATGCTTGTTCTTGTCTTGACTCCGTAGTTCTGCGAATATCCGTAACCGGTATAATATCTCAACCGGAAGTATTCACCCAATGCGCGGTCATAATTTACTGAGAAACTCAGGTTCTGTCTGTCATCTACGTTCATTGAAGTCCGTGTGTATCCACCCGTCTGGGAGTTGTATGTACTTACTCCGCTTACGGGGTCATAATCCCGGCGGTAGGAAAGATTAATGCTGAGCATCTGCTGTCCCTTAGTGGACATAGTGCTGAATGAAAGGTTGGTTGACAGAGTGCTGGTCCCCTTCAATTCCGGGTTACCCATAGTGACGTAAAGCGGGTTTGTCCTGTCAACGTATGCCGATGACTCAAGCATATCGGCAGTTTCATGCTCCCAATCAACATAGCCGCTCAGTTCGCTTGTCTTTGTTGCGTGCCATGTAAACTGGAAATGAGGTCTAGGGTACCATGTGTTGTGATGCATTACGGTATCCAACTGTCCGCGCTGGTAGTCAAGCGTCTCATCGGAGTTTGCAACCTTCAGTCTTGCCAGCATCCACCACTTGCCAAGGTCAGCCTCGACTTCTGCACGCGGTTCATTGAATATCTTGCTCTTCATGCGTTCGTAGCTGTTTCCTGAGTCGTACTGACCATCAGTAAACATTTCACTGTTGCCAGTAGTGCGTGAGTAGTAGAGCCAGTAAGCCACACCGGCTTTCAGTTTGCCTGGCACAATCTGAACACTGTACTTGGTGTCAAAGATGGTCTCCAGATTGCTGCTGTTATCCTTTGCCGACTGATCAAGAGTCTGGACAGTACCAAGTTCGCGGTAATCATACACGGAATGACTGTCTGAACTAGCATCGTAATTTGAGTAGTCTGTACTCAATCTGGCAGAGAAATCAGCCTGCTCCCAAACATGATTCAACACCATATAGGTATAGAATCTATTATTTTCAGACAGGCTGACGGTGTTGCTGGTAGAACTGTTTACCAGAGTCTGTGGGGTGGCAGTGTATTCGACTCCACGGTATGTCTCCTGTTCACTGTCGATTCTGTTTTCTATCTTATCTGCTGTTGCCTGTGCATCCAGACTGAGCCAGGTCCTTGGACCAAAATGCAGATTGGTACTGAAGGCCAAAGGAACCCCAAGCCCGTGTTCGTAGCTGTATGAGTGGCTGTTGCTCATTGATGATGGCTCTCCGCTAAGAAAAGTCTCTGTGCTCTGCCATGAGTTCTGGTGCGTGTCCAGGTGCTGGGGCGATGCTGTCACACTCCAGTAGTCCTGGTTGTATGATGACTCCACCCGCTCTGGCTCCCAGTTGCGTTGGTATGAGAAATTTCCGTACTGTTGCCGCTGTGGAACGGCATTGTCCCAGTCATAATCACTCTCGCCATACACGCCGTAGGTCTTTGATCCAGAGTCCGATGCACGCACGTAGAAGTTCAGGGGATTCTTCTCTGAAAGGTAGTGAAGATTTGCCGATGCGCGGTAGTTCTCTGATGCGTATGCGCTAAGCTTGGTCTGTCCATACCATCTGTCCATGAAACCGGGTTTGATAATCACATCAAGAATCTGTTGCTCCTGGCCATCGTCCATTCCGCTAAGTTCTGCCAGTTCGCTCTTCCGCTCATAGGCTTTGACCTTGTCAACAGCCTCGGCCGGAAGCTGGGCTATCAGGAAATCATCAGATACGGACATGCCGTTCATCATCAATTTCACCTCTTTGCCGTTGAATGTCAGTTTTCCATTGTCAAGTCTGACACCGGGAAGTTTCTTCAGTAGTTCAGAAAAACGTGCTCCTTCTTCAAGGTTGAAGGCATCGGGGTTGAATATCACAGTATCTCCCTTCATTGTAAAGCGGGCTGCCTTGGCTTCTATGTTGACATCGTTAAGAAGATGCTCCGACATCTTCATAGGCAGGTCGCCAACATCCATTAAATCATTGCCTGCGGGAACGCTGAATCTCTTTTTCAATGTTTCGTAGCCAAAGTAAGAGAAAGTAATGTTAATTGATGACATTGAAGCTGTTGTTATCCTGAACACACCGCATGTGTCTGTGGTCCAGTCAATCATCATTGCCTCTCCTTCAGCAAACTGAAATTGTATCTGCATCTGTGCGCCTACCAATGGTTCACCGTTGTCGGCGTCAACAACTCTGCCGGTAAGTATGTCTGCCGGTGATGTCAGGCATTGCAGGGCAAATAACAGAATAGAAAGGAATCGTTTCATAAGCAAGTCTGTTTGTCGGTTATTACGCCAGCAAAGATCAGGACAAACACCGTAATGAAACAGAAAATGCACTTCGCAAAAGCTTCGCAAGTGCAGCTTACAACGATCCGATAAACTCGTCCCAGTCCTTTGCACCGCCCTTTTTCCCGAATACCTTCTGGTAAAGGCGGCTTCTGATGCTTGAGACCGCGCTTTGAGATTTACATATAAGAACAGAGATCTGAGCCGGTGAAAGATGGGCTTTCAGCAGCAGGCATACCCTGTATTCCAGCAGGGACAGCCTGTATAATGAATTCAATCTGCTGCTGAATCCTGGTGATAACGATTCCACTTGAGATTCCAGGTCGTTCCAGTCAGTACCCTTCAATGGCTCATCGGCATCAATCATCTGGCATAGTTTCATATAGAAATCAGAGTCCAGATATCTGGTTTCACCGGCAGCACGCACATGTCGGTTCTCTTCATCCATGTGACGCATTTCAGATTCAATCTCCCTGAGCCTGCTTTCCATTACATTTCTGCGTCTTCTATTAACTATGCTGCTTCCCGCAGTGCAAACGGTAAGCAATAAGAGAGAGATTATGGCAGTATTCTTCCTTTTGCTTCTCTTGCTGATTTCTTCAAGGGTGAAAGAGTATTCATTCGTGTTTTCTATGAAACCGTCGTTGTCTCTCTCCCTTTTCTCTGTTTCACGCTTAATTTCTTTCAGCATGGATTTTCTTAGAGTTCTGTCAGCAACGTATGTTTCATAGGCATCGCCCCAGACAAAGTGGATAGTAGAATCATTCTCTACACTGAAAGAATTGTTCTTTCCATTCTCAAGATAACTGGTACCGTTCAGAGAGTATTTGCCCGATGCATAGGGTATGAATGTCTTGTCATGTTCATTCAGAAATATGCGAAGACAGATGAATGTATTGTCTTTATAGAATATCTTGTACCTGTTCAGAGTATTGGTATTGACATATCCGTCTGAGTATGTCTCCTGATCCAGTCTCCATACTCCAACAATATCAAAACCGTCACAGTCACGTTTCTGACATGAAGCCAGTAGAATGCCTGTTACAAATAAGATAAAGATATTACGTCTTGGCATCATGCTTGCAAATGTAATATAAATTCCCAATTCATCATGAAACGCCTGAATGTAGGCTACCTGTTCAGATCAATGACTCTTTGTGGAAGGATAGAATTCCCCACATCTTCATTAGGGGTTACCTTGGAAAATAGGACAATCTCAACTTGTTTGTCTTTGGTGAAAGGCAGAAAACCGGCAATCTTCAGAATCTCATTGGTGAGCAGACGTCCGTTCTCACCGGTAGTCCATTTGCATTCTCCAATCAGGATATGCTTCCTGTCTAATGACTCGGCTACAACATCTAATTCCACATCCTTGTACTCACCATCGACACATATCTGTCCCCACCATCTTCTTGCCTCAGAGTAAGTGATACCACCTATTGTATTGCCTGTCACGGCATCACGGCAAAGCCTTTCCCACCAATAACCGGTCAACTGCGGTAAACTCTCGTCAAGCAGGCTGTCAATAAGTGCTGTCCTGCCCAACTCAATGAATGAACGGTTTGCAGGCACAAACTTGTAGTGGAAACTGAGGAACGGATCTGCAATTCGATACAGGCTTTTCTTATTATCTTTTACTGAGACTCCGAACGGAATGTCTTTTTCCAGATAGCCCAAATCTATCAGCTTTGCCAATGGTCTTGAAAGGTTGGTGGCAGGCTCACTGCATTTTGCTGCAATTTCCTTGAGTCTTGTAGCACCGCCCCCTACTATGGTCATAATAGTTGCAGTCTTGACAATATCCTTCAGGTCATCCCGGAACAGAAGCTGCGGCTCTTCATATAATGCCCCGAAGGTGGACAGGATATGATCGTCTATTGCCTCTTTCAGTGAGGAGGAATCTTCCCGGAGTTTCCAGTAGCGTGGAATGCCACCCCAGATAGCGTAATTCTCAACAGTCTCAATGTCATTGAGCCCCAGGGCCTCCTGCAGGTAAGGTAGTCTGATGGGCCCGATATTGAAATCAGCCTCTTTCCTTCCGAACAAAGGCGATGCCTCATCATGGGTAAGATTGTACATCATGGCCTGTGATGATCCGCAGAGGATGATGTTGTATTTGAGCTCTCCTGAATCCAGAAGCGTCTGAATCACGGAAGGAAGTGATGAATCACTTTCCACAAGATACGGAAATTCATCAAGGCACAGAGTCAGTTTTTCTGTAACCATATGATTCAATGCCGTGAGCAGTGCCCGCCAATCATTGTACTTTGCATCACCAAAACCTTTGAACAGGTGGGATATCACATAACTCAGATTGGACATTTGAGTCGGAGCATCTGTCTTGTCCGCTTCAAAATAAATGTCCTTTTCTGTCAGCACTCTCTTGATAAGCGTTGACTTACCTACACGTCTGCGGCCTCTGACAATCGCAAATCCTGGTTTTTCTCTTGAAAGTAGCCTGGACAGCCTCTCCTGCTCAATGATTCTATCTACAAATTCCATATTATGACGCGGTAATTATTATGCAGTGCAAACATAATGGTTTTAGAGCATAATTACAAATTTGTTCCTCTTAGATACAAAAAGAGCAATGGAAATTACCCATTGCTCTTTTTGGTTCAGTAGTATCAGTATTATCTGTCACGCAGGTTCCACTTGCAGTTGACATCGTTGAAGTCATACTTGCCAAGAGTCAGTGAACAGTCACCGGTACATACCAGGGCAAACTGTTCTCCCTCCTTACCAGGTACCTTCTCATTGATGATGCGGTATGTGCCGTCAATGAGCTGCTCAATTCTCCAGAGCTGCTCAGGAGCGCCTGAATACTGAGGCACTGAAGTCAGTTCGCCGTCAGCAGTTGCAGCAAGGGCACGGTTTGTACCCTCAATGGTAATCTTGTAGTAAGGCTGACCCAGATAACCGCCCTTGTCACCAACTGCGGTGATGGTCCACTTCTGATGAGGACGGAACATGTAGTCACCCAGACGTACTTCAATGTTGCCCTTTGGCCAGTCACCTATAACGTCAGACAGAAGCTGCTCCTTAAGTGGGACATCTGGGGTCGATGCATTACCGAATCCACGGCCTGCACCCTGCATTCTTACGAAGTCAACGCCAAGCTCAAGGGCATAGCCCCTACGCTCAGACTCAATTTCAAAGGTTCCCTCCTTGAAAGGATCGGCTGCTACTGGCCAGTCATTCTTCCAGAGAAGCGCGCGTATGCCAAGAACGCTCTTTCCGCTGCGGTCAAAATCGGCCTCGAAGTGGCAGGACATCTTCTCGCATCCCTCTTCCTCAATATAACGGCCAAAGTGACCAGGGCCGGTTACGCGATTACCAGCAGAAAGTACCATCTTTCCGCCGCCTTCAAGCATGTCACGGCCTACGTTGTCAACGTATGGACCGGTAACCTCACGTGAACGTCCGCACACAATGTTGTAGGTCGAATTCACACCATCGCAGCATGTGCCATGGGTTCCCAGCAAGTAGTACCAGCCATTGTGGTACATAAGGGCTGTAGCCTCACAGTCAATGGCAACGTCAATAGGCTCGCTCTTTGGCAGACGCTTTGCAGTCTTTGGATCCAGTTCGACAATTCGGATTGCGCCGAAATATGTTCCGTATGTCATCCACAGACGGCCTGTTGTAGGATCAAGCAGAAGGGCTGGGTAAAT
>JAKSIY010000022.1 GCA_024398535.1 Bacteroidaceae bacterium | reverse complement strand
CGGTGAGATCCTGCAGGTTATGTGAATGTCATCCATGTGACTTTTCAGGGCTTCGGTGTCAATTCCGTCCTCTGTGAAGAATCCGTTCCTTATACTATATAAGGTCACTACCCTGTACATGGCGCCGGTGTCAACGTATGTGTAACCGACCTTGGCAGCCAGTGCCTTGGCCATTGTGCTCTTTCCGCATGATGAGTGGCCGTCAATTGCAACGATGATCTTCTTCATAAGTCCTTTTATTATAATGACAGCGCAAAGTTAAGCAATAATGATGATGTTGAGACCTGATATCTGCCGAATGAGAGTCCAAGAGAGAGTTTATTAATGTTAAGACCGGTTCCTATGCTGAACCCCTCCAGGCCGCGGCCGCCGTTCTGTGCCAGTTCTGCACGTCTCTGCAGGTGGCATCCTGCTGAAACGTAGAACTGCTCTGAGAAGTTGAAGTCAGCACCCACCATGAAGTGCCTGCCCAGTATCTGGGCAAATGTCAGTTCTTTGTCCGGACTGTAGTAATAGTCACTGTTCCAGTGGTTGAGGTCATGCATTCCCAGATTGAGCCTGATAGGAGCGTGCTGAAGGGTGTAGCTGATTCCTGCCACTATGTCTGCAGGCAGTTTCTCATGTTCGTTCTCAAACGGCTTTACCTGTCCGCCCAGGTTCAGGACTGCTGCGCCTGCAGAAAAACTGCCGTCGTCGTTGAACCATGCCAGTCCCAGGTCTGCATCAAGTGCAACGGATGTGTATGTGCCGTAATGGGAATAGACTATCCTTCCGGTCAGACCTCCGTTCCAGTTGTCAGAAAGGAGATAGCTGAATGAGCCGGCAAATGCCATGTCCTTGCAGGAGAACCGGCCCTGGACAGAGGCATCGGGAGCAGTCATGTCTGTCTCTCCGTAGCCTACGAAATCTGCAGAGAAAGAATAGGATGCCCTGCTTCCTGCTATGTCACTGAACCTGGCATGTCCTACCTGTGTGTCAGACAGATAGTTCATGTAGGCGAGCGATGCGGAGCGGCCGTGTATGTTTCCAAGAAGGGCTGGGTTGACTGACGTGAGAGTCGGGTTGTCTTCAGGCAAGGCGACTGCTGCACCGGCAAGCGCCGATGCATGTGCGGACTCCGGGAGCTTCAGGAATTCAAATGCGGTTGTCTGGCTCTGTGCCACAGCGATTGTAACGGAGAGCAGAGCCGCAAGTATGAGTGATGTCCTTAAATGGTTCATTATGGTCTTTTTTATGGTCATCTACAAAAGAACAAACATAAAATGGAAGATAAAAACTGAAATATAAAGAAGAAAAATTGGTAAAAAGGGAGAATACAAAAGAAAAAGTGCTATCTTTGCCCGACAAGTAAAAAAAGAAACTAAAAAGAATATAATTATGGAAATCAAGAAATCTGAGAAGGCGGATCTTGAAAGAGGTAAGTCAACAGGCTTGCTGATTGGTTTCGTAATGGTTCTGGGACTTCTTTTCGTTGCTCTGGAGTACACCCAGCGTGACAAGGAGATTGACATCAGCGGACTTGTAGTTGCTGAGGTTTCTCTTGAGGAGGAAATGGTTCCAATTACCCTGCCAGAAAAGAAGACCGTTCCACCACCACCACAGTCAGTATCTGTGGCAGAGATCATTGAGATCGTAGAGGACGATGCTGAGATTGAGGAGTCAATCATTGCTTCTACTGAAGATCAGTCTGAGTACATCGAGATCAAGGAGATTGAGAACATCATCGTTGAGGAGGAGCCACAGGAGGAGCAGCCATTTATGGTTGTAGAGGATATGCCTGAGTTCCCAGGTGGTACAGCTGCCCTGCTTGAGTATCTGCGCAAGAACATCAAGTATCCTGCAGTTTGCCGTGAGAACAACATCCAGGGTCGTGTACTTATCCAGTTCGTTGTAAACAAGGATGGTTCAATCGTGGATCCAGAGGTTGTAAAGAGTGTAAATCCTTATCTTGACAAGGAGGCTCTCCGCGTAATCTCAACCATGCCAAAGTGGACTCCTGGTAAGCAGCGTGGTAAACCAGTACGTGTAAAGTTTACCGTACCTGTAAACTTTAAGCTGAACTAATAACAATATGCATAATAATGTGCGGGGTTGGCGGATTGTCAACCCCGCATATTTTTATAACTTTGTCAGTGTTATGGAAACAATGGAATCTATCCGCAGGACTTTTGAGTCCTATCTGCAGTCGTTGGACTATTCGCATGAACCGGACAATCTGTATGCTCCGGTACGGTATGTGCTCTCTCTGGGTGGAAAACGCATCAGACCTGTGCTTCTCATGATGGCATACAATATGTATGGAGATGACCTGACCAAGGCACTTCCGGCAGCTGCAGGAATAGAGATCTTCCACAATTTTACGCTGCTGCACGACGATGTCATGGACCGTGCAGAGATGCGACGTGGTAATCCTACCGTCCATGTAAAGTGGAATGAGAATGTAGCCATACTGTCAGGTGATGCAATGACGTTTGTCGCCTACCAGTATCTGGCAAGGGTGGCTCCCGAGTGTCTGAAGGCGGTCCTTGACGTTGCCAATGAAACCTTTCTTGGGGTAACTGATGGACAGCAGTATGACATGGACTTTGAGACCAGGAATGACGTGACCGTCCCTGATTACATGGAGATGATACGCCTTAAGACCTCTGTCCTTCTGGCCGCTGCCCTTGAAATAGGAGCAATTCTTGGTGGAGCCTCAGAAGAGGACTCTCATCTGCTTTATGATTTTGGTGAGAAGACCGGACTTGCTTTCCAGCTTCAGGATGACATGCTTGATGTCTATGGTGATCCCAAAGTGTTCGGAAAGAACATAGGCGGTGACATAATGTGCAACAAGAAGACCTTCATGTATATCAATGCGCGTCTTCTTGCCGATGCAGACACGAACCGCGAACTTGATATGTGGGAGGTCTATGATGGTCCTGCAGAGAACAAGATCAAGGGAGTAACCTCTATATATGACCGTCTGGGTGTAAAGGAGATATGCCAGAAGGAGATTGACAGCCTTTTTGAGCAAGCCCTTGCTGCTCTTGACAGGGTATCCGTGCCTGAAGAGAGGAAGATGCCTCTGAGGTCAGTGGCCTACAGCCTGATGAACAGAAAACTGTAATTAACCGTATAAGCGATGCCGTACAGAAGACTACCCAATACAGATAAGGCCAGAATCCGCTCCATGAAGATGGCTCTGGACAAGTTGCGTAATGATATAGGCTATGTCCCTATTCTCAAACCGGAACTTGTTGACAGGGCAGAGAGGGTCCTGTCCAGATGCAGTATGGCATCGGACCAGTAGAACAGATGTCTGACCAAGCAGATTGATTATGCCCATCAGGATATCTATCAGACCCGCCTGAAAACGGCCAGGCTCTATGTCCATGATTTCCTGCTGGTATTCTCAATGTCCGTGAACAGGGGCGACTATAAGGCCGCGGACCGTGATTACTATATGCTGACCAAAGAGGATGGCGATGTTCCGGATCTTACTTCCGAGGTGTCAGTCCTTACATGGTGTCAGAATGCAATAAAGGGAGAGAAGGCGCGTACTGCACGCGGCGGAATCCCGATATATAATCCTACAATAGCCAAGTTGACAGTTCATTACGACCTGTTCAATGAATTGTATCAGCAGAAACGGACGCTGTGCCTGATGACTGAAGAGAGTCTGGCAAAGGTGGCTGAGATGCGTCGTGAGGTTGATGCCACAATCCTTGAGATGTGGAATTCCATAGAGAAGTATTATGAGGAGCTGACAGGCGAGGCAAAACTGAATGCCTGCCGCCAGTATGGCGTAGTCTATTATTACCGGGGCAATGAGAAAAGGCCTGATTGATACTCATTCTCATATCTTTGATGAGGCTTTTGCCGATGACCTTGAGGCTATCGTAGGCAGAGCTGCCGAAGCAGGTGTGTCACTTGCCCTGATGCCGAATGTCAATCTGGCTACGGTCGGACCGATGATGTCTGTCTATAGACGTTATCCGGATTTCTGCAGACCTATGATAGGACTTCATCCTACAGACCTGACCTATTCCTATTCTTCTGACCTTGATCTGATGAAGGCTCTTCTTGACAGGGACATGTCTGAGGGCAGGGAGTTTGTGGGTGTAGGTGAGATAGGCCTGGATCTTTACTGGGACAAATCAACTCTGGATGCCCAGATTGATGCGTTTTCACGTCAGCTGGAGTGGGCTCTGGAGTATGATCTTCCGGTGTCAATCCATTCCAGGTCGGCTTTTAAGGAGTTGTGTCAGGTGATGGACCGCTTTGACGGCCGTGGACTTCGCGGCGTGTTCCACTGTTTCTCTTCTGATTCCAATGAGGCTGCCAGACTTCTTGAGTATCCTGGATTCATGCTTGGACTTGGTGGTGTGACGACCTACAGGAAGTCACCAGTTCCAGAGGCACTTGCCCAGGTTCCTATGGACAGGATAGTCCTGGAAACTGATTGTCCATATCTGGCACCGGTACCGAACAGGGGTAAGAGAAATGAGCCTGCGTTCATTGCTGACACGGCAAGGAGAGTTGCTGAGATTTATTCCGTTTCCTTGCAGGAGGTCATTGAAAGGACAACCGCAAATGCAGAAAAACTGTTCCGCCTATGAAAGGTATCAAGAATTTCGGAATGGTCCGTTCCTGGCTGATTGCAATAGCAATTGTCATAGCGCTTCTGTCACTGATGGTCTCTCATTCTCTGGTGCAGGACCTGTCAAGGGAAGAGCATGGCAAGATGGAGCTCTTTGCCGAGGCATACCGTGCGCTCAATGATGCCGATGAGAATACTGACATGGGTCTGGTGCTGGCTGTGATATCAGGCAACAGCACAATCCCGGTCATTGTCCTGGATGATTCCGGTGGAATTGAGAATTCCCTGAACATAGAGATTCCGCATGACGAGGATTCTCTGGAGTATCTCAAGAGGCGGGCATCGCAGATGCGAACCAAGGGCAATTCCATCCTGATATATCATGACAAGTCGCAGATGGGAAGATATACTGAGGTCTGTTTTGACGAATCTCTTCTGCTGAACAGGCTGACCTGGTATCCATACATACAGCTTGGCGTGGTGCTGCTGTTCGTGCTGATTGCAATCTTTGCACTGCTGAGTTTCAAGAAAACGGAACAGAACCGTGTGTGGGTGGGTCTTTCAAAGGAGACTGCCCATCAGCTGGGAACGCCGATCTCTTCATTGATGGCCTGGACGGAATTGCTCCGGGACAGGTACAATGATGATGAGATGATCCTTGAGATGGATAAGGATGTAAAGCGGCTTGAGATGATTGCTGACAGATTCTCAAAGATAGGCTCCTTGCCGGAACCTGTACTTGAAGATGTCGGGTCTGTGCTGGACAGGGTGGTGACATACATGGAGCATCGTTCGCCAAGGACTGTCCGGTTTGTCCGGAAATATGAGACAGATGCTGTCAAGGCAAGGCTGAGTGCATCGCTCTTTGAGTGGGTGATTGAGAATCTTTGCAAGAATGCCATAGATGCCATGGAAGGAAAGGGTACCATCACAATAAATCTCTACTCTGACTGGGACATGGTATATATAGAGGTGTCTGACACGGGAAAGGGTATATCAAAAAACTCGTTCAAGAGAGTGTTCCAGCCGGGTTTCACTACCAAGAAACGAGGCTGGGGACTGGGGCTTTCACTTGCCAAGAGAATAGTTGAAGAGTACCATAATGGACGCATTTTTGTCAAGTCTTCAGAGCTTGGAGAGGGTACTACATTCCGTATTGAGATAAAAAAGTGACCCTTTAGGCTGCCTGTTTAAAAATATTCTTCTTATCTTTGCCACCCGAAAAAATTGTTTGATGGGAAGACTGGGCGCATATAAGGTAGAACTCAAGGAGATGCAAGGCTCGGAAGCAACCTATGAATGGGTTGTTGACAACGACTTCTTTGCATTGGTTGAGGGTGAAGAGGTCCAGAAGGGAAAGGTCAGCGTAAACCTGACCGTAACCAAGGGAGGAGGCCTCTATAACCTTGATTTCAGTCTGTCAGGCAATATAATCGTCCTGTGTGACCGATGCCTTGATGAGATGACTCTGGGTATTGAGACCACCGGAAACCTTAAGGTCAGACTTGGTGCTGACTTTGCCGATGATGGAGACATTATTGTGGTCCCTGAAGAGGATGGTACGATAAACGTGGCTTGGTACATTTATGAGTTCGTAGCTCTGGCCATTCCACTGAGACATACCCATGCTCCGGGAAAGTGCAATAAGGACATGATGGGCAAGCTCAATGAGCATTCCGGAAAGGATCCGGATGGCATGGATTCCGATGTCCAGGGTGGAACTGATCCTCGCTGGGACGGACTGAAGGGCCTGATGGATTCTGAGGAGTTTTAAAGATAATAAAGAAAAAACGATAACATTAAAAAACAAGTAAAATGGCACATCCTAAAAGAAGGCAGTCAAAGACAAGAACTGCCAAAAGAAGGACTCACGACAAGGCTGTAGCTCCAACACTTGCAATTTGTCCAAACTGTGGAGCATGGCACGTTTATCACACTGTTTGCGGTGAGTGCGGTTATTACAGAGGCAAGCTTGCAGTAGTAAAGGAAGCAGCTGCTGAGTAAACAAACCAAGGGATAAACGCATCAGATATTGGTGCGTTTTTCTTTTTATTGACGTGACCTATGCACAAAGCTGGATTTGTAAATATTGTTGGCAATCCTAATGTGGGAAAGTCAACCCTGATGAATCTTCTGGTTGGAGAGCATATATCCATAGCAACATTCAAGGCGCAGACAACGCGCCACAGAATCATGGGTATTGTCAACACGGAAGAGTCGCAGATTGTCTTTTCCGACACTCCGGGTGTACTGAAGCCTAATTATAAACTGCAGGAGTCTATGCTGGCATTCTCAGAGTCAGCCCTTGTTGACGCTGATGTCCTGCTCTATATGACCGATGTAGTTGAAAAGGCCGACAAGAATGCCGATTTCATTGCAAAGGTGAACCGTCTGGACGTACCGGTCATTGTGTTGATCAACAAGATTGACCTGTCTGACGAACAGACATTGAATGCCCTTGTGGAATCGTGGCATCAGGTTTTGCCCAAGGCTGAGATAATGCCTATTTCGGCCAAGGTCAAGTTCGGTGTCGAGCATATCCTGAAGAGAATCAACGAACTTCTTCCGGACAGTCCCCCGTACTTTGACAAGGACCAGCTGACGGACAAGCCTGCCCGCTTCTTTGTGTCTGAGATAATCCGTGAGAAGATTCTGCTGAACTATGACAAGGAGATACCATACTCTGTTGAGGTGGCCGTGGAGCAGTTCAAGGAGAACAAGAGCCGCATCCTCATCAACAGTGTAGTCTATGTGGAGCGTGAATCTCAGAAGGGTATAATAATAGGTCATGAGGGCTCTGCCCTCAAGAAGGTGGCCATAGAGGCCCGTAAGGATCTTGAGAAATTCTTTGGCAAGAAGATTTTCATTGAGATCTTTGTCAAGGTGGACAAGGACTGGAGAAGTTCTGACCACGAACTGAGAAATTTTGGCTATAACCCTGAATAATGATATTTCATGAGTAATCTGGTAGCTATTGTCGGCCGTCCGAATGTGGGCAAGTCAACTCTTTTCAACCGTCTTACGGAGACACGTCAGGCCATTGTCGATGACCAGGCCGGAACTACCCGTGACCGCCAGTATGGCCGTTGCGAGTGGGGGTCACGTGCTTTCTCGGTCGTTGATACCGGCGGTTGGGTTGTCAATTCAGATGATGTGTTTGAGGAGGAGATCCGCAAGCAGGTAAATATTGCGATAGAAGAGGCTGATGTCGTACTTTTCCTGGTAGATATAAAGACCGGTGTGACTGATCTTGACCAGGAGGTAGCAGGAATCCTGAGACGTTCAAAGACTCCTGTCATTCTTGTTGCAAACAAGATGGACACCTTTGACCTGCAGTATGAGGCTGCAGAATTCTATCGTCTGGGACTTGGCGATCCTCTCTGTATTTCATCTGCCAACGGTACAAATACAGGTGATCTTCTGGATGCCGTAGTATCAAAGCTTCAGGACAAGCCTGATGCAGAGGTTGAGGATAATATTCCGAAATTTGCTGTCGTAGGTCGTCCGAATGTAGGCAAGAGTTCAATAATCAATGCTTTCATCGGCGAGGACCGCAACATAGTTACCGATATAGCAGGCACGACACGTGATTCAATCTATACCAGGTATGACAAGTTCGGTTTTGACTTCTATCTGGTGGATACTGCCGGAATCAGGAAGAAGAACAAGGTTGAAGAGGATCTTGAGTTCTATTCCGTGATGCGTTCCATCAGGTCTATTGAGAACAGCGACGTCTGTGTCCTCATGCTCGATGCCACCCGTGGAATAGAGAGCCAGGACATGAACATTGTAAGTCTGGTACTGCGTAACCAGAAGGGTCTGGTGGTCGTTGTAAACAAGTGGGACCTGATAGAGGACAAGTCTGCAAAGGTCATGGCTTCATACGAGAGCGCAATCCGCTCCAAGCTGGCTCCGTTTACTGATTTCCCGATCATCTTTACCAGCGCAATAAACAAGCAGCGCATCCTGAAGGTCCTGGAGTGTGCCAAAGAGGTTTATCAGCGTCGTTCTGCCCATGTTTCAACCGGTAAGCTGAATGCTGAGATGCTGCCGCTGATTGAGGCTTTCCCACCACCATCAATCAAGGGAAAGTACATAAAGATAAAGTATTGTACCCAGATTCAGGGACCGTCGGTACCGACGTTTGTCTTCTTTGCAAATCTGCCACAGTATGTGAAGGATCCATACAGAAGATTCCTTGAGAACAAGATCCGTGAAAGGTGGGATTTTTCGGGTACACCGATAAATGTCTTTATCAGACAGAAATAATAGAGAAGGCCGCTCTTCAGGAGTCGGCCTTTTTTCATCAGTAGAGTTTTGTGGTCCTGCCCTGAATGCGGATCAGAAGGATGCCCTCTTCCGGGCATGTGAATGAGCATGTTCCTGAGGCATCGGTCATGTGCGTTGCGGCCAGTGAGCCGTTCAGGAGGAAGATCTGTATTTCCGTGAAAGGCTCTGCATTCCTGACAGTGACGGTCCCATCCGCTCTGGTAATCCGGGGCGATGCCGTTCCGACAGGTTCCACACCGTCAGTCACATTGCCGCCTGGGATGATGAAGGATACGGTTGAGTCGTTGCCGATGCGTATTCTTTTAATAGGGTGATCAATGCTCTCTCCCTTGTTGATTTCTGAGGTCGGTGAACTTGTAAGGCACAGGCTGTCATTGCCTTCATAAGGGAAAAGGTCTCCCTTCAGGGTCTCGATGCTGCCATTGTCATCTGCCGGAAGAATGTAATATCTTTTCTGACTTTGAATGTTGTTCACGGTGTTGTCTGCCCATGCTGTCTTGCTGTAGAAT
The DNA here is from genome assembly GCA_024398535.1 of Bacteroidaceae bacterium. Lineage (GTDB taxonomy): Bacteria > Bacteroidota > Bacteroidia > Bacteroidales > Bacteroidaceae > Colenecus. Next base: position 19,648 of record JAKSIY010000022.1, on the reverse strand, counting down.
ACCGCTGTGGCCATCAGGCCTGATGATTTCTGGTATCTGAACCACCCGGATTTCTGGTGATTCTCAAGTACAATGAATTGGGATGGGTCGTTTGAACTGAGTCTGTAGGCAAATCCTTCTGTGTCCAGGTCAGGTAGCCTGTAACTGCCGGGAGCGCTGATCTCTGTCAGGCCCATCCAGCCCAGCGAGAACCTTTCAAAGGCTGTCATGCCACATGGGGCGTAGCCGTTGTTGTCATAGGATCCATAATCCATGACGCTCCAGGAGTCCATGGTGAAGATTGAGCCTCCGTCCGTCTTGTAGAAGTCGGGTAAACCTATTATGTGTGAGAACTCATGGCATATCGTGCCTATTCCGTCAATGGTTGATTCGGAATCATAGAAAAGCTCGCTGGAACATGCATAGTTGCTGATTTTCATGTTGCCGAACTGCTTTGAGACAGAAGACTGATGAGGCCAGATTGTATTTGGGTCTGAGCCCTTGTAGTTCTCTGCGTTGCCGGCATAGATGACGAATACGAAATCAACGGTTCCGTTCCTGTCGGCATCAAAGGTAGAGAAGTCTGTCAGTTTCCTGTCATAGACCTTCTGGCAGATCTCTCCCACCAGCCTGCGTACGTTCGATGCATCGCTTCCACCGCTGTCATTCTTTCCGTAGTAGGCATAACCGTTGTCAGCCATGATTGGGCCCACAACTTCAAATTCTGGGACAAAGACCCCGTATGACTGGGCCTTGAAGTAGTCTGCCACGCTTCCTATCGCGCCATCCTTCTCATTGCCTTTGTCAACGTACTTGTCTGTATATCCCGGCTTGTTGAGCATGTCGCTGAAATGCCTGTTGCATTCCAGACTGTCCAGAGTGAATCTCTTGTCTGGAAACTCGACCAGAAGCAGCAGTCCCTTTGCGGTTCCCTTGGTTGGAAATCTGCTGATGGAGTATTCTCCCGGTCTGGCTATCCTGTTTTGGTCAGGGTCACGTGTCCTGTCGTATTTGACAAATCCGCTGCTCTGCGAGGCTGCGTTTATGGACTCCCAGTCAATTGTGCTTATTACTGACCTTTCAGCTATTGTCCTTTGCCCTGCATCGTGTGCCTTTACTATGGACAGAATCCTGCGGCCGGCCGATATGGCGGTGACATACCTGAAACTGCCGTCCTCAGCCTGTTCCACGGGGATGTGGTCTTCTGTGAATGTGAGTGAGAAGTTCTCGTCTCCTTCAAGGTGGAGGGTCAGGGTGGTCCCGTCAGCCTGGAGATAGGTTTTGGGATTCCGTCTGGCTGGCGCGCCGCAGAGCAGCATCGGCAGTATCACTCCGGTAAGAAAGAAGAGTACTCTCTTCATGGCAGTCCTATTTCTGGAAGTTCTTTTTCTTGAGTTCAAAGCTCTGGCTCAGATACTTTTCCTTTACGGTAGGGTTGACGGCCAGCTCTTCAGGTGTGCCCTGGAAAAGAATGCGGCCTTCAAACAGCAGGTACGCACGGTCGGTGATGCTCAGGGTTTCGTGGACGTTGTGGTCGGTAATCAGAATACCGATGTTGCGGTCCTTGAGCTTCCAGACAATCTGCTGGATGTCCTCAACAGCGATAGGGTCAACGCCGGCAAACGGTTCGTCAAGCATGATGAACTTAGGCTCAATTGCAAGGCATCGGGCAATCTCAGTACGGCGACGCTCGCCACCGGAAAGACGGTCTCCGAAATTCTTGCGCACTTTCTGCAGGCTGAATTCGCTGATCAGGCTCTCAAGCTTCTCTTTCTGGTAATCCTTTGGACGGCCGGTAAGTTCCAGAACAGAGGCAATGTTGTCCTCTACGGTCATCTTGCGGAAGACACTGGCCTCCTGTGCCAGATAGCCGATGCCCGCGCGCGCACGCTTGTACACAGGATAGTCGGTTATGTCCTGGTCATTCAGGTAGATGTGACCCTCGTTCGGGGTGATGAGTCCGGTCGTCATGTAGAAAGAAGTGGTCTTTCCGGCGCCGTTGGGACCAAGAAGTCCAACAATCTCTCCCTGGTGGACATTTATGGACACATGGTTCACTACGGTACGCTTTCCGTATCTTTTTACCAGGTTATCAGTGCGTAATACCATGTTTTCCTGCTGGGTGACCTCTTCCATTCTGTTTCTGTTTTATTACCGATGCAAAGATAGCAATTAAGTATGTCATGTCAAAATAGCTTAAAATTTTGTGGATTCTGATTATTGGAGTAACTTCGCGTCTTAATACGGATAGGAGGACATGCCTACCTATTGTATTTGGAAAGGATTAATAACAACAAAACATAGAAAAAAGAATGAACGTTTCATTTGAAAACGTAAGCAAGGTACAGGGCCTGCTTACCATCAACATTGAGAAGGCAGACTATTCAGAGAATGTAGAGAAGGCAATCAAGGAATACCGCAAGAAGGCACAGATGCCGGGCTTCCGTCCTGGTATGGTTCCTGTAAACCTCATCCGCAAGATGTACGGTGCAGCAATCAAGGCCGAGGAGATCAACAAGCTCCTTCAGGAAAAGGTATATGGTTATATCAAGGATAACAAGATCAACATGTTGGGCGAGCCTATGCCGAATGATGAGAAGGAGGCTGGTCAGAGCGTTGATGCTGACGACCTGACATTCTGCTTTGACATTGCCCTTGCTCCAGAGTTCGACGCTTCTGTCGATTCAAAGGATTCACTTCCATACTATGAGATTCAGGTTTCTGATGAGATGGTTGAGGGTCAGGTCAAGGCTTATACATCACGTAACGGTCAGTACCAGACTGTTGATGAATATCAGGAGAACGACATGCTCAAGGGCGCAATCGTTGAGCTTGAGAACGGTCAGCCAAAGGAGAACGGCATCAGCAAGGAAGATGCAGTCATCCTGCCTTCATATCTCAAGAACGATGCCCAGAAGGCTCTGTTTAACGGTGCCAAGGTAGGTTCTGAGATTGTATTCAACCCATCACAGGCATACGATGGTGCTGCTATTGAGCTCTCTTCACTGCTGGGCAAGACCAAGGAAGAGGTTGAGGGTCTGACATCAGACTTCTGCCTGAAGGTTCAGGAGATTACCCGTTTCGTTGAGGGTGAGCTGAACCAGGAACTGTTTGACCAGGTATTCGGTCAGGGCGCAGTCTCTTCTGAGGCTGAGTTCCGTTCAAAGGTCCGTGAGACTCTTGAGAACAGCTATGTTCCAGACAGCGACTACAAGTTCCTGCTTGATGCCCGCAAGTTCTTCATGGACAAGGTAGGCAAGCTTGAGTATGCAGAGGACCTGCTGAAGAAGATCATGCTTGCAAACGCAAAGGACGATGCAGACCGCGAGCGTATGGAGACCAACTTCCAGAAGAGCCTTGAGGAACTGACCTGGCATCTGATCCAGGAGCAGCTTGTAAGCAAGAACGAGATCAAGGTTGAGCAGGCTGACGTAGAGGCTCAGGCCAAGGAGGCTACACGTGCCCAGTTCGCTCAGTACGGCATGATGAACGTTCCAGAGGATCTGCTTGAGAACTATTCAAAGGAGATGCTCAAGAAGCGTGAGACTGTTGACAACCTGGTAAACCGTGCTATTGAGACCAAGCTCTCTGCAGCCCTCAAGCAGCAGTTCAAGCTTGAGACCAAGAAGGTATCTGTTGAGGAGTTCAACAAGTTCTTTGAAGCTTAAGAATAACAAAATATTGAAATTCATTTGATGGACGATTTCAGAAAATTTGCAGTCAGACATCTGGGAATGAGCAGCCAGACTCTTGATGACGTCATCAAGGCTGAGGCTCAGTACATGAACCCATACATTCTTGAGGAACGTCAGCTGAACGTGACTCAGATGGATGTGTTCTCACGTCTGATGATGGACAGAATTATATTCCTGGGAACTGAGGTAAATGACTATACCGCCAATACAATTCAGGCTCAGCTTCTGTATCTGGACTCTGTTGATTCTTCCAAGAACATTTCAATCTATATCAATTCCCCGGGCGGCTCGGTAACAGCCGGCCTGGGAATCTATGATACCATGCAGTTCATCAGCAGCAAGGTATCCACAATCTGTACGGGTATGGCTGCCAGTATGGCCGCTGTCCTGCTGGTTGCCGGTGCCGAGGGTGAGAGAGCTGCATTGCCTCACAGCCGCGTCATGATCCACCAGCCTCTTGGCGGAGTGCAGGGTCAGGCCAGTGATATTGAGATTACAGCCCGTGAAATCCAGAAAATGAAGAAGGAACTCTATACCATTATTTCCGAGCATTCACATACTCCTTTTGATAAGGTATGGGCAGACAGCGACCGTGATTACTGGATGACTGCCCAGGAAGCATGTGAGTACGGTATGATTGACAGGGTTCTTACAAAGAGGAAATAAATGCCTACAAAGAAATCGACAGGAAGGAGATGCAGCTTCTGTGGACGCCCGGAAAATGAGGTCGGTCTGCTTCTGAACGGTCTGGATGGATGCATCTGCAATGAGTGCGCCACCCAGGCGTATGACATTGTTCAGGAGGCTCTTCATGGCAAGGGTGGAAAGAAAGAGGGTTTTGCCCTGACTGATATACCAAAGCCTAAGGAGATCAAGGAATATCTGGACGGCTATGTAATTGGCCAGGACAGCGCAAAGCGTTCCCTGTCTGTTGCTGTGTACAACCATTACAAGAGAATTACGCAGCAGACTGCCGATGAGGTTGACATAGAGAAGAGCAACATTATCCTGGTAGGAACAACAGGAACCGGCAAGACTCTGCTTGCCAGAACAATCGCCCGTTTCCTGAAGGTCCCGTTCACCATTGTGGATGCGACCGTACTTACTGAGGCCGGATACGTGGGTGAAGATGTCGAGAGCATCCTTTCCCGCCTTCTGCAGGTTGCTGACTATGATGTCGATGCTGCCCAGAGGGGCATCGTCTTCATAGATGAGATAGACAAGATTGCACGCAAGAGTGACAATCCTTCAATTACCCGCGATGTAAGCGGTGAAGGCGTCCAGCAGGGATTGCTTAAACTGCTTGAAGGTTCCGTGGTGAATGTTCCACCTCAGGGTGGCAGAAAGCATCCTGAGCAGAAGTTCATTCAGGTGGATACCAGGAACATCCTGTTCATCTGCGGCGGTGCGTTTGACGGCATCGAACAGAAGATCTCACAGAGACTCAATACTCAGGTCGTGGGATTTGATTCCGTACAGCATCGTGAAGGCATAGACCGCTCAAACATGATGAGGTACGTAAGTCCTCAGGACCTGAAATCCTTTGGACTGATTCCTGAGATTGTGGGACGTCTTCCTATAGTGACATATCTTGAGCCGCTTGACAGGAATGCACTGCGCAGTATTCTGACTGAACCAAGGAATTCCCTGGTAAAGCAGTACACAAAACTGTTCGGCATGGATGAGATAGAGCTGACATTCAGTGATGATGTCCTTGATTTCATCGTTGACAAGGCTGTTGAATTCAAACTGGGCGCACGTGGCCTGCGCTCGATAGTTGAGGCCATAATGATGGATGTCATGTTTGAACTTCCATCGACAGACAGTAAGAGCTATACTGTCACAAGGGAGTATGCTGAGAAGCAGATCAGCAAGTCTGAGAATGCAAGACTCAGTGCACTTTAAAAGAAGAATTGTTTTTTTTGACTCTGAATATGGCAGGAAAAAAGAATGACTTGAGTGAGGTTCTGAAAGTCCATTTCGGCTTTGACACCTTCAAGGGAGACCAGGAAGCTATAATCCGTAACCTTCTGGCCGGACACAATACGTTTGTGCTGATGCCAACCGGAGGTGGGAAATCACTGTGCTATCAGTTGCCGGCTCTTATAATGGACGGTACTGCAATCGTGATATCGCCTCTGATTGCACTCATGAAGAACCAGGTGGATGCCATGCGCAACCTCAGTGAAGAGGATGGCATAGCACACTTCATAAACTCTTCTCTCAGCAAGGCGGCAATAGATCAGGTCAAGGCCGACATTGTTTCGGGCAAGACCAAACTGCTGTATGTGGCACCAGAATCGTTGACAAAAGAGGAGAATGTAGAGTTCCTGAAGAGCGTAAGGATTTCATTCTATGCAATTGACGAGGCTCACTGTATCTCTGAGTGGGGACATGACTTCCGTCCGGAATACAGGAATATACGTGAGGCAATTGAGCGCATCGGCGATGCACCTGTGATTGCACTCACTGCAACTGCAACGAACAAGGTCCGCGATGATATCAAGAAGAACCTGAAGATGCAGGATGCTGAAGACTTTACGTCGTCCTTCAACAGACCTAACCTTTATTATGAAGTACGTCCAAAGACAAAGGATGTTGACAAGGATATAATAAAGTTCATAAAGGCAAACTCCGGCAAGTCCGGTATCATTTACTGCCTTTCAAGGAAAAAGGTAGAGGAACTGGCTGAGATACTCCAGGCCAATGACATTCCTGCCCAGGCATATCATGCCGGAATGGAGGCTGCTGCCAGGACCAAGACCCAGGATGCCTTCCTGATGGAGAAGATTGATGTGATAGTTGCTACGATTGCATTCGGAATGGGCATCGACAAGCCGGACGTAAGGTATGTGATCCACTACGATATTCCAAAGAGTCTTGAGGGATATTATCAGGAGACAGGCCGTGCCGGCCGTGACGGAGGCGAAGGCCAGTGCATTGCGTTCTACAACAGCAAGGATGTCCAGAAACTTGAGAAGTTCCTTGACGGAAAACCGCTGGCAGAGCAGGAGATAGGCAAGCAGCTCCTTCAGGAGACTACTGCATACTGTGAGTCTTCAGTCTGCCGCCGTAAGCAGCTGCTTCACTATTTCGGTGAGAACTTTGAATCTGACAATTGTGGAAACTGCGACAACTGCCTGAATCCGAAGAAACAGATTGAGGCTCAGGATCTGCTTGAGACGGCCATTGAGGCAATTCTTGCCGTAAAGGAAAATTTCAAGGTTGACTACATAATTGATTTCCTTCTTGGCAAGGAGACTTCTGACATCTGTGATCACAAGCATGATGAACTTGAACAGTTCGGATCCGGCAATGATGAGGATGAGAAGACCTGGAACGCAGTAATCCGTCAGGCACTCATCGCAGGATATATTGCAAAGGATGTTGAGAATTACGGTCTGCTCAAGATTACTGAGAACGGACGTGCATTCCTGAAGAAGCCTGAGTCATTCAAGATCGTTGAAGACAAGGAGTTTGACGAGGATGAAGAGGAGACACCAATCCATGGCGGTGGCACCTGTGCTGCCGATGATGTACTGTACCATATCCTGAAGGATCTCAGGAAGAAGGTAGCCGGCAGCAATAATCTGCCTACCTATGTGATCTTCCAGGATCAGTCACTTGAAGCAATGGCTACCACCTATCCTATTACAATGGATGAGCTGAAGAACATCCCTGGAGTAGGTGAGGGTAAGGCAAAGCGCTATGGCCAGGAGTTCCTTGACCAAATCAAGCGTTACGTTGATGAGAATGAGATTGAGCGCCCGGAAGACCTGAGGGTACGTACCGTTGCCAATAAGTCAAAGCTTAAGGTAAGTATTATCCAGAGCATTGACAGGAAGGTTGCGCTTGACGATATTGCAGAGTCAAAGGGTATTGACTTTGATGAACTGCTTACAGAGATAGAGGCAATCGTATATTCCGGTACAAAGCTGAACATTGATTATTTCATTGATGAGATAATGGATGAGGATCGCTCTGAGGACATCTACGAGTATTTCCAGGAGTCTGAAACTGACTCGCTTGAGGATGCCTATGAGGAGCTTGAGTCTGACTACTCTGAAGAGGAGATTCGTCTGGTACGTATCAAATTCATCTCAGAGATGGGAAACTGATTTAGAAAAAAATTAAAAACATATAACATGTCATTTATTGAGGATAAAGTAGTTATGGAGGGCGTGACATTTGATGATGTCCTGCTCATTCCCGGATACTCAGAAGTTCTGCCAAAGGAGGTCTCGCTGACCACTAAGTTTTCACGCAACATTCCTCTGAACACTCCATTCGTAACAGCTGCGATGGATACCGTGACAGAGACACGAATGGCCATTGCGATTGCACGTGAGGGTGGAATCGGTGTAATCCACAAGAACATGTCAATTGAGGAGCAGGCCCGTCAGGTTGCCATCGTGAAGAGGGCAGAGAATGGTATGATCTATGACCCTGTGACAATCTCAAGAAAGGCGTCTGTCCGCGATGCCCTTCAGCTGATGGCCGAGAATCACATCGGCGGTATTCCTGTAGTAGAGGAAGACGGCAAGCTCTGCGGTATCGTGACAAACCGTGACCTCAGGTTCCAGCGTGACATCAACACTCCTGTTGAGCAGGTTATGACAAGCGAGGGCCTGATAACTACACATCAGCGCATTGACATGAACGAAGCTTCTGAGATACTCCAGCAGTACAAGATTGAGAAGCTTCCTGTAGTTGACAATGACGGCAAGCTGATAGGACTTATCACCTATAAGGATATCACCAAGGCAAAGGACAAACCTATGGCCTGCAAGGACAGCAAGGGCCGTCTGCGCGTAGCTGCTGGCGTCGGTGTCACAAAGGATACAATGGAGCGCATCGATGCTCTTGTAGAGGCTGGTGCCGATGCTATCGTCATTGACACTGCACATGGTCACTCAAAGTCAGTAGTTGAGGCTCTGAAGAAGGCTAAGGCAAAGTACAGCAACATTGATATCGTAGTAGGTAACATTGCAACAGGTGCTGCAGCAAAGATGCTTGTAGAGGCTGGAGCAGATGCAATCAAGGTCGGCATCGGCCCGGGTTCAATCTGTACAACCAGAATCGTTGCCGGCATCGGCGTTCCTCAGGTTTCTGCAATCTATGATGTTTATCAGGCAATCAAGGATACCGGTGTGCCAATCATTGCTGATGGTGGTCTGCGCTATTCTGGCGATGTTGTAAAGGCACTTGCTGCTGGTGGAAGCTGCGTAATGTTCGGATCGCTTGTTGCCGGTACCGAGGAGGCTCCTGGTGACACAATCATCTTCAACGGCCGTAAGTTCAAGTCATACCGTGGCATGGGCTCTCTTGAGGCTATGGAAAACGGCTCAAAGGACCGTTATTTCCAGGCCGATACAAAGGATACCAAGAAACTTGTTCCAGAGGGCATTGCTGCACGTGTTCCTTACAAGGGAACCCTGCTTGAGGTTGTTTACCAGCTTGCCGGTGGACTTCGCTCCGGTATGGGATACTGCGGTGCAAAGGATATTGACGCTCTTCATGATGCCAAGTTCGTACGAATCACGAATGCCGGTATGAATGAGAGTCATCCACATGACGTGGCAATTACAAGTGAGGCTCCAAACTATAGCCGTCCATCTTAACATATAATTTACTTGAAAGATATGAAGAGACCATTTTTCCTGTTGGCTTCAGCCCTGATTCTTGCCGTACCTTCCATGGCGCAGGATGATCCTGTGATCATGAAAATCAACGGCCAGGATATCCTGCGTTCTGAATTTGAGTATTTCTTTAACAGGAACAGTCAGGGTGAGGAACTGACCAAGAAGACTCTTACCGAGTATGCAGATCTTTTCATTGATTTCAAGCTCAAGGTTGAAGACGCAAAGGAGGAGGGACTGGACCAGACAGAACAGTTCCTGTCTGAGTTCCGTGAATACCGCGACAGTCAGGCGGAGGAGTTTGCAATGGACACCGCCTGGCTGGAGACAATGGCCCTCCAGACCTTTGAGAATTCCCAGATGGAGGTAGGGCCCAAGGGCCTGTACCAGCTTGCTGCACTGACGATTGTTCCTGCAAGTACCTCAGAGGAGGATGTGGAAATTGCTGCCCAGAGGATGGATTCCCTATACGCCTGTATCCAGGGCGGAGAGGATTTCAGGAGTCTGGCTGCCAGATTCTCAGAAGACCAGTACGCATATCAGGGTGGAATGCTTGGCTGGTTTTCAGAAGGCCAGCTGCCAAGACAGCTTGGACAGGTGGTTTTTGCCCTGAATACAGGAGAAATGACCAAGCCGTTGCTGACCAATGTGGGCTGGCAGGTATTCAAGGTCTATGACAAACAGTCGTTCGAGTCATTTGACGAACATAGGGCTGCAATCTATGAATGGTTGCGTGAGGGCGGTTTCTATGACAGGGCTAAGCTGCTCAAGGCACGCAACTTTGTAGAACAGAAGGGATGGGAGGAGTTGACGGATTCTGTCATTCTGATACGATATGACGAGTCTCTTGAGGAACTGTACCCGGAGTTCGGCCATATTTCACGTGAGTTCTATGAGGGTTTGCTGATGTTTGAGATAAGCAACAGAAAAATCTGGGATCCGGCCCTGACAGACTCAGTCTCGCTTGAGAAGTACTATGCAGGTCACAAGTCAGATTACAGATATGAGAAACCTGTATTCAAGGGAATCCTGATGTTCTGCAGGGATGACGTTGCATACCACGAAATAGACAGGATTCTTGAGGGCAAGAATCAGGAAGAGTGGGTTCCTGCCATCATTGATTTCAACATGGATTCTGTTCAGGTAAGAGTAATGCGTGGACCTTTTGTTGAGGGTGACAATGCCTATGCTGACAAGGTGATCTTTGGAAAGGACAATGACGCTTCAATTGCCGGATATCCTTCAATGTATTCAAGGGGAACCATGCTGAAGGCTCCAGAGGACTGGACAGATGTGTCTGGCCAGGTTGTAGCTGATTATCAGGATATGCTTGAGAAGGAGTGGGTAAAATCACTCCGTAAGAAATACAAGTATAAGGTCAACAAGAAGGTACTCTATACTGTAAACAATCACTAGGATTATGAGGTTATTTCCAGGTCAGTGTCTGGCAGCGGTTCTCCTGCTCATGCTCCTGTGCCAGTGCCGGAAGGCTGAGGTTCAGGCAGATCCCGGGCGTACCGTGCTGGTCAGTATAGACGGAAATTTCCTTTATGAGGACGAACTGATATCTGTAATCCCTACGGACCTGACTCCCGAGGACAGTGCCCTGTTTGCCCAGCGTTTCATACGCAACTGGACATCGGACATGCTCCTGTACCGTAATGCCCTGAGGAATATCGGTGACACCAAGGAGATAGACAACCTGGTTGAGAACTACAGGAAGGCCCTTGTTGTCCAGAAGTATGAGCGCAGTCTCATGGATCAGAAGCTCTCCAAGACGGTGACGGCCCAGGAGATAGAGTCTTTCTACAATGAGAACAGTTCCCTGTTCGTCCTGCAGGAGCCGGTAATCAAGGGGCTTCTCCTAAAGATCCCTCTCTCTGCACCAAACCTGTCAAGGATGAGGGAACTCTACAGAAAGACCGATGATGAGTCTTTTGACGAGATTGAAAAATATGGAGTGAGGTATGCAGTCAGGTATGAATTCTTCTACGACACATGGGTTCCCGTGTCAGATGTAGAGATGCTGCTGCCGGGAATGGACACGTCGCTTGAGAGGACGCTGGCATCGACCGACCATCTTGAGATAAAGGACAGTGAATTCATATATTTCCTGAATGTATCGGAATTTGTGGAAAGGGGCAGCGTGAAGCCTCTGGAACAGGCATACGATGAGATAAGGAAGCTGCTTATCAACAGCCGTCAGGTGGAGTTCATCCAGCAGGTGAAGAACGAACTCTATGACGATGCTCTTGAGAAAGGCGGAATTCTGTTTAATAATGTAGGTGTTACTGAATGATGAAAAGAGTTGTAATATTGGTATTCCTGGCTTTTGCGGCTTTGATGCAGATGCAGCAGGTGCGTGCGCAGGGTAATAACAATGTAATTGATGAGGTTGTCTGGGTAGTAGGCGACGAGGCAATATACAAATCTGAGGTAGAGGATGCCCGAATCCAGGCCCAGATGAGGGGAAACCGCCTGAACGGAGACCCATACTGCATCATTCCGGAAGAGTTGGCCATAAAGAAACTGTTCCTGAATCAGGCTGACATTGACAGTATCTATGCAACTGCCAGTGAGGTGAATGCACAGATTGACTATGCCATTCAGGTTCTGGTAAGTGATCTTGGAAGCGAGGAGAAGGTGGAAGAGCTTTATCAGATGTCTATGGCAGAGATCCGCAACAGGATGTATGATTCAATGGAGGATGACATAGTGTCTGAGAAGATGCAGAAGGAGATAACCAAGAAGGTAAAGGCTACTCCGGCAGAGGTCCGCCGCTATTTCAAAGATGCCTCTCCTGAAATCATACCGTTTGTACCTACACAGGTTGAGGTCCAGATCATAACCCGTGCCCCTATCATTCCGCAGGAGGAGATTGATGAGGTCAAGGCCCAGCTCAGGGAGTACACGGAACGAATACAGTCAGGTGAGACCCAGTTCTCGACACTGGCCCTTCTGTATTCCGAGGATGAGGGCACAGCACGCCAGGGCGGTGAATTCGGCTTCTTCGGTAAGGCCGAGGTCGTTCCTGAGTTTGCGGCAGTAGCCTTCAGCCTTACAGATCCTACAAAGGTTTCAAAGGTAGTAGAGACAGAATACGGTTTCCATATCATCCAGCTCATTGAGAAGCGTGGTGACCGTCTGAAAGTCCGTCATATCTTAAGAAAGCCAAAGATTCCGCAGTCTGCCGTTGATGACTGTCTGGTTATGCTTGATTCTCTTGCCAATGATATCCGTACCGGCAAGTCAACCTTTGATGATGCTGCCTTCAGGCTTTCGGCTGACAAGGACACCAGGAACAATAAGGGTCTCATGATGTTCCAGCCGGAACCGGGTGCAACGCCTGTTTCCAGATTTGAGATGCAGCAGTTGCCTCAGGAGGTTGCCAGGGTGGTAAACCGTATGCATGTGGGAGAGATTTCAGATCCGTTCACGATGATAGACAAGAGCGGCAAGACTGTGTGCGCCGTTGTAAAACTCAAGACAAGGACAGAGGGTCACAAGGCTACCATTGCCGATGATTACCAGATTCTTCAGGATCAGGTTCTGGCCGAGAAGTCTGAGGAGATTCTCAAGAAATGGATAGAGGAAAAGCAGCGTACTACATACGTCAGGATAACGGAAGGCTGGAACAATTGTGAATTCCGCTATCCGGGTTGGGTAATCAGTAAATAATCTGCGCTGGGAAATGTCTGGACGGGGTCTTAAATTTCTGATGCTATCTGTGTGGCTGTTACTGCTGGTTCTTTCCGGACCCGGCGGGGTGTTTGCTGCATCGTCTGCCAGAGATAGCCTCATGGAAGAAGAGACGGATTCTGCATCGACTTCAGGAAATGAGACCTTTGTATATCTTCTGAACGCTGATGAGATAAGGTTCAGCAAACTGATAAATCCCGATGCCCAGATGTTGGTAGGAAACGTAGTGTTCCGTCACGACAGCATGTACATGTACTGCGACAGTGCGCTGTTCTTCCAGGCCAGCAACTCTTTCAATGCCTACAACAATGTCCGCATGGAGCAGGGAGATACTCTGGCCATGTACGGCGATTCCCTGTATTATGACGGAGAAGCCCGCCTGGCCCGCGTCAGAAACAATGTGAGGCTTGAGAACCGCAGCATGGTACTTCTGACAGACAGCCTGAACTATGACAGAAATCTGAATCTTGGCTATTTCTTCAATGGAGGAACTCTGCTGGATTCACTGAATACCCTTACTTCTGACTACGGACAGTACAATACCACTACCGAGTTTGCAACCTTTATGCATGACGTGGAACTGGTCAGCCCGGATTATGTCATAAATACCGATACCCTGAATTACAACACTGCAGTCCATATAGCATTCATCACTACGCCTGCCACGATTGTCAGCGATGAGAATGTCATCAATACAGACAGGGCAGTGTTCAATACGGATTCCAAGGATGCTGTGCTCATGAACCGCTCAGTCCTGACCCAGAATGACGATGGCCGCAGGATGACCGGTGACAGTATATGCTACAGCGATGCTACCGGAATCATGGAAGGATTCGGAAATGTCATTGTTGAGAACTTCCAGGATAATGCCAATATCCTGGGTGAATATATGTTCTATGACCAGAACCTGGATTCTGCCGTGGTGACGGGAAATGCCCTGGCCATTGAATATTCAACCAGAGACAGTCTTTTCATTCATGCTGATACGTTCAAGGTGATTACCAGGACTGATGAGAATGATTCTGTCCTATTCAGGCAGGTAAGGGCCTACAACAGGGTGAAGGCATACAGGTTTGACATGCAGATGGTGTGTGATTCCCTGGTATTTGACTCCAGTGACTCTTGTCTGACACTCTACAGGGACCCTATTGTCTGGAGTGAGAACCAGCAGATTCTTGGAGAGGTGATAAAGGCCTACATGAATGACAGTACTCTTGACTGGGCACATGTCATAGGCCAGGCTCTGTTTGTCCAGCAGGTTGATTCTGCCTGCTTCAACCAGATTGCAGGGCGTGAAATGAAGGCCTTCTTCAAAGATGGAAACATTACCAAGGCAACGGTTGACGGAAATGTTGAGGTTGTCTATTTCCCTATAGATTCAGACAGCCTGATGATAGGCATGAATACAACCCAGTCTGCAAATCTTACCGCCTATTTTGACCTTAAGGAGATAAGCAGCATCGTGATTCATGAGAAATCAAGCGGTGTGCTGTATCCTATGTCTCAGATTCCGGAAGAGAAACGCTATCTGAAGAGTTTCTCGTGGTTTGATCATCTGAGGCCTTTCAGTCAGTATGACATATTCTACTGGCGCGGCAAGCAGGCTTCTGAACAGCTCAGGACAACTCCAAACAGGAGAGTTCCACTTCCAACACTTAATAACAGATAGTATTATGGGAATGTTCAATATCAGAGAACCAAAGAAGTTCGAGCATAAGTACATATACTATGACGAGCGCAAGGAGAAGCTCGCCAGGATTGAGGAGCGTGCAAAGCGTGAGCTGGGCATGCTTGAGGAGGAACCGTATGATCCGGAGAAAATCCGTGGGCGTTTCGTTGAACAGACAAAGCACCTGAAGAGATACAAGGAGTCTGGAGCCAATCCGGTTCCGGCTCCTGTCAAGATAATCATGATTGTTGGACTTTGCCTGTTTCTGAGATATCTGCTCACAGGCGTTTGGCTGTTCTGAGGAGTGATATGAGCGATATAATCAGGCTTCTTCCGGAATCTGTCTCAAGTCAGATTGCTGCTGGTGAGGTTGTACAGCGTCCTGCATCGGTCGTCAAGGAGATGGTTGAAAATGCAGTCGATGCGGGGGCAACGTCAATACAGGTCATGCTCTCTGACGCGGGACGTACATCCATACGTATAATTGACAACGGATGCGGAATGTCAGAGACCGATGCCCGTACGGCATTCTTAAGGCATGCTACATCAAAGATCCACGTTTCAGAGGATCTGTTCAGCCTTTCCACGTTCGGCTTCAGGGGTGAGGCCCTTGCTTCTATAGCTGCGGTTGCTCAGGTTGAGCTCTGTACCCGCCGTGAAGAGGATGAGGTGGGCACCAAGGTGTGTGCTGCTGGGGCTGATATCGTCAGCCAGGAGCCGGTGGCCTGCCCAAAGGGCTGCAGCTTTACTGTCAAGAATCTCTTCTACAACGTTCCTGCAAGAAGGAAATTCCTGAAGAGCAATCAGGCAGAAATGAGCCATATCATGACAGAGATACAGCGCGTTGCACTGATTCATCCTGAGATTGCATTTGAGGTTTATAGTCAGGGTGACAAGGTGCTGGATCTTCCGGAATCGCCTCTGAAACAGAGAATCATGAACCTGTTCGGGAAGCGTTTTGACAAGATGCTGCTTCCGGTTCAGGTAGATACATCGATAGTCAGGGTAAACGGCTTTGTCGGGACTCTGGACAGCGTAAGACGCAAGTGCTCTGAGCAGTTCTTCTTTGTGAACGGACGTTTCATGCGACATCCGTATTTCCACAAGGCGGTGCTGGAACCATATGAAAATCTGGTTCCTGAGGGAGAGCAGCCTCCGTATTTCATTTTCCTGGAGGTTCCGGCTGAAAGCATAGATGTGAATATTCACCCTGCCAAGACTGAGATAAAGTTTGCTGAGGAACAGCCGGTTTGGAAGATCATCAATGCAGTCGTACGAGAGGCAGTAGGGCGGTTCGAGTCTATGCCGTCGATTGATTTTGATACTGAGGACATGCCTGATATTCCGGTCTATGATGCATCGACCCGTGAAGTGCATCAGCCTACCGTCCGGGTCGATTCGTCATTCAATCCTTTCAAGTCAACCCCACAGCGTTCAGGCGGTGGAGACTGGACTGCTCTGTTCGGCGATATTCTGGAGAAGAAATCTGAGAAGGAGAGCTCGCTTGAGGAGCCTTTTGCCGGCTATGCTTCACAGTCTCCGGCGCAGCTGTTGTCAGAAGTCACCAGAGAGGCTGAGAGAATGTGCTTCCAGATTGACAACAGGTTCATAGTGGCATCGGATTCACGTGGGCTGCTGGTCGTGGACCAGAGACGTGCTCATATCAGGGTCCTGTATGACCAGTACGTTGACCAGATGCAGAGCCATGCGGTTCCGTCGCAGGGGCTTCTTTTCCCGGAAATGTTCCAGCTCTCTGCGGCCGATGCGGCATTGCTGCCAGACTTCATGGAGGATATTGCGGCTCTGGGCTTTGATATTTCTGACATGGGGCGTGGCGCTGTTGCCGTTCACGGCGTTCCTTCTGGACTTGAGGGTGTGGATTATGAGAAGCTCATAGTAGAGCTGATTCATGTTGACGGCGATGCTTCTGTGGCTGAGAGTGAGCTGGCAAAGACAAAACGCGAGCAGATGGCACTCAGGATTGCCCGGTCTGCTGCAATACGTGAAGGACAGAAACTCTCTGAGGATGAAATGAAGAGACTCATCTCTGATCTGATGGCATCGTCTGTTCCTGCCAGGACTCCTGACGGTAAGAGTATCATGGTCCTGCGTACCTCTTCAGACCTTTCCCGACTACTCTCTTGACATTTTCCATGCAGTACCAGGCATTGACCTGGGATTGCTGCGGATATACAAAAAAAGAGGTTCAGTTTCCTGAACCTCTTTGCTGGTGGGCGTTGACGGATTCGAACCGCCGACCCTCTGCTTGTAAGGCAGATGCTCTAAACCAGCTGAGCTAAACGCCCGTGCTTTCCTTAAAAGCGATGCAAAGATATGGACAATTTTTGAACCGTCAAACTTTTCTGAGACTTTTTTTCAAAAAAAATGTGTTTTCGCTCTTTTTAGGTATCTTTGTGGCCTAATATAAATAAGAAACACAATAAAACAATGGAAATAGTACTCAGTGGAATCCGCCCAACAGGAAACCTGCACCTGGGCAATTATTACGGAGCAGTTACAAGTTTTGTCAAACTGCAGGAGGCATACAAATGTTTTTTCTTCATTGCAGACTGGCATTCGCTGACTACTCACCCAACCCCTGAGAATATTCAGAACAGTGCCCGCACAATCCTGTCAGAGTATCTGGCATGCGGTCTTGATCCTGAGAAATCTACCATCTATGTACAGAGCGATGTTCCAGAGGTAATTGAGCTTTACCTTTATCTGAACATGAATGCATACCTGGGTGAGCTTGAGAGAGTGACATCATTCAAGGAGAAGGCACGCAAGCAGCCGGATAACGTGAATGCCGGTCTTCTGACCTATCCTACACTCATGGCAGCAGATATTCTCATCCACAGATCACACAAGGTTCCTGTGGGAAAGGACCAGGAGCAGAACATGGAGATGGCCCGCAAGTTTGCCCGCCGCTTCAATATGATGTACAATACAGACCTGTTCCCTGAGCCACAAAACTTCTCTCTGGCAGGTCAGGGTGGCATCAAGATTCCGGGTCTTGACGGTTCCGGTAAGATGGGCAAGTCTGAAGGAAACTGCATCTATCTGTGTGATGAGCCTTCTGTTATTCGCAAGAAGGTTATGAAGGCAGTTACCGATGCGGGCCCACAGGCGATGAACAGTGAGAAGCCTGAGGTTATCCAGAATCTGTTCACACTGCTTGACGTGGTATCCACAAAGGATACATACGATTATTTCAATGAGAAGTGGAATGACTGCACGCTTCGCTACGGTGACCTGAAGAAGCAGCTTGCAGAGGATATCATAAAGGCAACAGATCCTATCCGCGAGCGCATCAAGGAGTATGCCGGCAACACCGACCTGCTGCAGAGCATCGCAAAGGCAGGAGCAGAGAAGGCACGCGAGAGTGCTGCTGCAACCCTCAAGGAGGTGCGTAAGACAATCGGTTTCAAGGTATATTGATTCCATATATAAGGAAAGTCAACTTATTCCAGATAAAAATGAAGAAGGTATTATTCATGAGCGCAGCCTTGGTGCTGTCTCTTTCTGCCAAGGCAGAACTGAAACTTCAGGAAATCCGCACTGCTGCGGATAACGTGATTGAACTCTTCTACACAAGTGACAAGCTTGATGTAAATGAGGTTGATGCTTCTGATGCATCGGCCTGGAAGGTAAACAGGAAGCAGGTGCTTGCTGTAAACCGTGTAGCTGCTGCTGCAGAGGAGTGTGACCACTATGTATATCTTACCGTTCCGACTCTGAAGAACGGCAAAAGGTACAAGATTGAGACTCCGTACGGAAACTGCAGCTTCAGATTCAAGGAGAAGAAGACATACTGTGAGGCAATCAAGACCAATCAGGTGGCCTACAGCGGTCTCTCTACAAAACGCTTTGCCAACTTTGCAATATATCTGGGCGATGGTGGCGCAAAGAAGATTGAGGGCGCACTTCCTTCATATAAGGTATATACACTCAAGGGCAAGAAGGTTGCATCGGGCACACTTGTTGAGATTGGCCAGGATCAGTCATCGGGCGACTTTGTCTATCGTATTGACCTGTCAGACGTTCCAGTTGGTGGCCCATACAGGGTAACCGTAAAGGGATACGGCTCTTCATATCCATTCGGCGTAGGTGGAAAGTTCTCTGAGAAGCTTGCTTACGTAAGTTTCCGCTCTCTCTTCAACCAGCGTTGCGGTATCCAGATGATTGAGCCGTACGTTGAGCACTCATACCGCACAAAGCGCTGCCATGAGACTATCTACCAGACATACTACCGCATCAATGAGGCACAGCTTGAGGTCAAGGGTGACGAGCCTACAATCCAGGCATGGGGTGGATATCACGATGCTGGTGATGCAGACCGCCGTACATACCACATGGATGTACCAAGCACCCTGCTGACTGCTTATGAGACATTCCCAGAGCTGTTTACTGATGACCAGTTCAATATACCAGACAAGTTTGACGAGCAGTTCAATATCCTGGGCAAGGGTAACGGCATTCCTGACATTCTTGATGAGGCAGAGTGGGGAACCATGTTCTGGAAGTTCTTCCAGGAGGAGGATGGCCAGATTCCTTGGGGTACTGAGACAAAGGGCTACTCTCCTTTCACGTCATATGACTTTGAGGATCACCTGTTCGGTTCAGAGGTTCTTGACCCTCGCTCTTCAGCATGGGCATCGGGCCTGTTCTACCATTTTGCAAGGATAATCAAGCCATTTGATGCTGCAAAGAGCGCAGAATATGTTGCATGTGCAGAGAAGGCTTACAATGCTTCCGTAAAGGTATATGCAGAGAGAGGCCGTGAGATGCCTGCTTCATTCCAGATGTACTACAACGTAGAGAAGTACCTGATGACAGGCGATGCCCAGTGCCATGAGTATGTCAAGGCTCACGCAGAAGATGCTTCACAGATGGTTTCAACCTACAACCAGGGCTCTGAGATTTTTGCTGAGCGCGGCTGGCTGACATCATATTTCTTCAGCTAT
>JAKSIY010000021.1 GCA_024398535.1 Bacteroidaceae bacterium | reverse complement strand
TTCGGTGTTCCTGGCATCGGAGTACCTGAAAAGAGACAAGCAGCTTGACACGTCCGAGGTCTTCTATACCCGCCCGCTGAGCAATGCAGAGTATCTGCTGGGTAAGATGTGGGCAACTCTCAAGGTATTCTTTGTGCTTGACGTCATTGTCGTTGCGATAGCAATGGTCATGAGCATGATAAAGTACGGCTTTGCCCTGGATTATCTGAGCTGCCTGTGGTATTTCCTGCTGCTGATTGTCCCTACGCTGGTGTTCATTGTGGGTCTTTCCACAACCCTGATGCTGGTACTGAACAATCAGGCCATCACAATGGTAATCCTTTTCGGATACATAGGTGCCACGCTGTTCTACATAGACAATGTATATTACTACCTGTTTGACTACATAGGTTTCAACCTGCCGATGCTCAAGTCCGTGACTGTGGGATTCAGCGGACTGGCCAGCCTGATAAACCACCGGTTGTGCTATCTGTTCCTGGGTATTGGCCTGATACTGTCAGATGTATCACTCTTCCATCGTCTGGCCAATTCCCGATACAGCCTGTTGCCGTGGCGCATTGCTGCCACACTCTTTATCCTGGCAGGTCTGTATGCCGGATACAGACACGTACATTTATATAAGGTGGATGAGAAGTTCAGGACAGCCATGATTGACCTGAACAACAGATATGTCCATGTGGGTGGCTCCGTGGCAGAATCCTGTGAGCTTACCCTGGTGCAGAGCGGTGATTCCCTGAGTGTCAAGGCAGTTATGAGTGTGAGCCCAAAGGACGATGCCTCACAGCTGGTGTTCACCCTTAATCCTGGATACCGGGTTTACAGTGCAAGCGTATCAGGAAAGAGCATCGGCTTTGAACGTCAGAAGCATCTGGTAATACTGAATTTTGACAAGAAACTGGCTGCAGGTCAGCCTGTTGATATTGAAATGGAGTACGGCGGTATTGCCGATGACAGAATCTGTTATCTGGATATTACAGATGAGAAGTTGATTGAGAATGCCAAGACGCTGAATCTGCTGAATATTGACAAGAAGTATCTGTTCCAGGACAGAAAGTTCACCATGCTGACTCCAGAGAGCTACTGGTATCCACGTCCAGGTGTTGCCTACAGCAATGAGAGTCCGGAATGGCAGTTGTCATACTTTACCAGGTTTGTCGTAAATGTGACTCCGAATCCGGGACTTACGCCGATTTCCCAGGGTTTGTGCACACTCAGCCAGGATTCAACAGTGTACACCTTCACTCCTGAGGCACCGCTTCCATCTGTTTCACTCCTTATTGGTGATTACTATTCAAAGTCACTTGAAGTTGACTCCACCACGTACACCGTATGGGAGCTTGGAAAGTGGGATGACCAGTTTGAAATGTTTGATACTGTACGTGATACAATTCCGTTTGTAATCCGTGACATACGCAGGGACATTGAGTGGACAGAGGATACGGAATATCCGTTCAAGCGTTTCTCATTCGTAGAGGTTCCTGTTCAGTTTACATCATACAAGCGTGTCTGGACATCGGCCTACGAGCAGCTGCAGCCGGAAATGGCATTCATACACGAAAGAGGATTTGACATGCGCCGATTCCAGTTCAGTCAGGTCAAGAGAAGTTATACAAGTGGCCGCTGGGGACGTAGGAACAACAATATGTCTGAAAAGGATATCATGTTCAATGTTCTCTACAACTCCCTTTCACTGATGATGGAATCCTCAAACTTCGGTGGAGGTGGTGGCCGACGTGGCTCGTTCAGTTTCTCTCAGGAGGACAATCCATACTATTACCGTCCGTTGTTCTATAACTTCAGGTACAATGTGTACTCTTCAGATTGGCCTATGGCCAACAGAATGGTTGAGTCCCTGACATACGGAGACGGTAACGGAGGTGATACCTGGATGAGAAGAATGAATGGTCTCTCTGAAGATGAGAAGGCCCTGATTCTGATGGGAAAGTATGATTTTGACAGAATCATGTCAAATCCGGACTGGGAAGACCTTGCAGACAATGCGCTGGCAATCAAGACAAATGATTTTCTTGCTCCGGTTGCCGTATCAATGGGATATGAGGCCATGGTTGATTCCATCTCGGCAAAGACCAGAGAAAAGGAGTTTGCCAACGTCACATTTGACTCTGTCCTGAATTGGGTACAGGATTTTGCGGGGGTTGATTTGAAGGAAAGGGTCGATGCCTGGAACCAGCAGGCGCGTCTGGCTTGCTATAAGATAGGAACTCCTCAGATGACGACTGTAGTTACCGATACTGCAGACATATATGAGGCAGAAGTTGCTATTGAGAACATCTCAGACAATCCTGGCTACGTGACAGTTGAGTTCGTGTTCCGCAATGTTGAGAATGCCGGCGATGAAGACAAGCCAAAGAGCATGGTAATAAAGGTGGGTGCCCATGAAACAAGAAAGGTTGTTTCTCATTGGCTGAATCTGCCGAATTCAATCAGTATCAATACCATGCTTTCATCAAACCTGCCTCATGAGATATATCTTTATAACTCAGACTGGAGTTCCTATGATGGAACGGAACTGACCCCTGAGGGTGTCTATGACATGCGTATCGGAGTGGACAATTCCGTTGAGGGAGAGCTGATTGTAGATAATGAGAACAGCGAACTCTTCTCTCTTTCACGTCCGCTCAGAACCGGTTATCTGTCAAAATGGATTGACAAGGCAAAAGAGAAGAACAACGAGTTTATCTATCAGGGATTCTCTGATTGGCAGACATACAGCCAGTGGAGCCTGGTAAGTGACCAGAACCTGTATGGAGATTATATCCGTTCCGGATACATCATCTCACCGGGTGACGGATCGCAGTATGCACGTTGGAAAGTTCCTGTACCTGTTGCCGGTACCTATGATGTTTATTATTATGTGGCTCCAAACCTGTACAGCAACAACAACCGTAATAACCGTGGATGGAACAATAACAATAACAACAATGGCCGCAGGGTGACCTACGAATACAACTTTGAGGTAAGTCAGTTCAATATGCAGGACCGCGTTGCCATGAATATGTACCGTGCCGATGAAGGCTGGAATCTTGTCGGAACTTTCCGCTTTGAGGCCGATACCGTGAATGT
The DNA here is from genome assembly GCA_024398535.1 of Bacteroidaceae bacterium. Lineage (GTDB taxonomy): Bacteria > Bacteroidota > Bacteroidia > Bacteroidales > Bacteroidaceae > Colenecus. Next base: position 27,240 of record JAKSIY010000021.1, on the reverse strand, counting down.
GACCCTGAACAACAGGTCTGGTGTCAGGGTGATTGTGGCAGATGCCGTGAGATTTGTAAAAAGAGAAAGATAAAACATAAAGATATGACAAAAAGAAAAGTATTGATTGCGGCAGTCTTTGCGCTTGCACCGGCCTTCTGGACCGGGGCTGGAGCACAGATTGTCATGACCATGGAAGAGGCTCTCGCATACAGCGCAGAGCATAATCCTGATCTGTTGAACTCCAGAATGAGTATGGAGCGCTATGAACAGAACCTGATTGCTCAGAAAGCGTCATTGAAATCAAGGTTCTCACTTAACCTTTCACCGCTCACGTATTCACAGTCCCGTCAGTTTGACAGCCGTTATTCCGACTGGTACACCAACCGTTCGCTCTCATCTTCGGGAACCTTCAGCATCTCTCAGCCTATCATCTGGACCGATGCTACGCTGTCACTCAACAACAGCCTGTCATGGCAGGACAATGAGTCAACCATCGGAGGTACCACAAACAACAACCGTTCTTTCAGTAACAGGCTTAACCTCAGTCTGAACCAGCCTATCTTCACCTACAACAGGACAAAGATGAACATGCGCCAGATTGAGATGAACTATGAGAACGCACGTATCAATTACGCTTTGCAGATGCTTAATGTGGAGCGCAACATCACAAGTCAGTTCTATAGCCTGTTCATGTCTCAGCAGAATCTTGAGATCCGTGAATCGGAGCTTGCAAATGCTGAGAGGAACTTCAATATCATTAGAGATAAGGTAGAGGCAGACCTGGCAACTAAAGACGAATTCTATCAGGCTGAAGTAAACCTGGCACAGTCTCGTTCAACCGTTGAGAACCAGAGAGTGAGCCTTGAGAATGCCAAGGACAACTTCAAGCAGTCTCTGGGCATTCCACTTGACGAGGACATCAAGGTGATATGCGATGTCAAGGCAGAGCCTGTCATGGTTGACTTTGACAAGGCTCTGCAGAGCGCAATGTCAAGCAGACTTGAGCTCAGGCAGCGTCAGATTTCCAGGGAGCAGCAGGAAATGTCCATGATTCAGGTCAAGGACAATGACAGTTTTAGTGGAAATGTCTCTCTGTCACTTGGTATCATGGGTGATGATCCTTCATTTGGCAATATCTATGACAATCCAACAAACAATCCACGTGTTGCAGTAACTTTCAGCGTACCTCTTTACGATTGGGGTGCAAGAAAGGCCCGTATCAAGGCTGCTGAGATTGAGCGCAAGATGTTTGAACTGAATGCCGAGGAGGAGATCAAGAGCATCGAGATGAACCTGCGCAGCACATGCCGCAGCCTGGACAACCTGCTCAACCAGATTTCAATTGCAGAGCAGAGTCAGCAGAACGCACAGATGACATATGACCTGAATGAGGAGCGTTACCGCAACGGTGAGCTGACCGGTATGCAGATGAACCAGTTCCAGACTCAGCTTTCAAACAGCAAGATGTCATACACCCAGGCAATCATCAACTATAAGGTTCAGCTTCTTAACATCAAGATCCTGACACTTTATGACTTTGAGAAGGACGAACCAGTGGTTCCAATAACATACGAACAGAACAACAAAAAGAAATAAAAAGATATGATACAGTATATGAAATCAGGAATCAGCGCATTATCACTGACTGTACTTACCCTCCTCATGACAGGATGTAAGCAGGAGAATACAATGAACCGTAATGAGATACCAACTCCGGTATCAGTTTCCGAAATCACCTATGGCTCAATCAGCAAGATCTTCAGTACGAACAGTACAGCCGTATCAAATGCTGAAGCTGAGCTGTCAACAGAGATGGCCGGTAAGTACCATCTTCAGACAAACCCGGCAACCGGCAAGCCATACAAGCTGGGTGACAAGGTAAAGAAAGGTGCACTGATTGTCCGTATTGAGGACAAGTCATATGAGAACGGCATATCAATTGAGACCAAGCGTCTGAATCTGGAACTTGCAGAGCAGGAGTTGGCCAAGACCAAGTCACTCTATGAGAAGGGTGGTGCTACACTGACAGAGGTAAAGAACTCTGAGATCAGAATCATGAACTCACGTATTGACAATGAGAATGCCGAGATGAACCTTGAGAAGATGAACATCAGGGCTCCTTTTGACGGTGTAATCGTAAATCTTCCTCACTTCTCAAAGGATGCCAAGGTAAACAATGGAACATCGGTTGTAACCATCATGGACTACAGCTCAATGCTTCTTGAGATCAACCTGCCTGAGAGCGCAATCAGTGAGGTAACTGTAGGCCAGAAGGCATACATCACCCACTATACACTTCCAAAGGACACTATCATAGGTGAGGTTACTGAGCTTTCTCCAGCCATCAGCTCAGAGACACGTACCTTCAAGGGCAAGCTTGTCATTGACAACAGCGAGCTACTCATCAGACCGGGTATGTTCGTAAAGGCAGACATTGTTACCGAGAGCCACGGCTCAACCATTGTCATTCCTAAGAACATTGTCCGCAATGAGCGTAACAGACATATGGTATTCGTCGTTGACCAGGGTATTGCACGCTCAAAGGAGGTAAGATTAGGTCTTGATGAGAAGAACAGCGTTGAGGTGTTGAGCGGACTTGATAAGGACGATCAGCTGATTGTTCGCGGTTTTGAGACCCTTAGAGACGGTTCAAAGGTTAAGATCCAAAGATAAACTACATAACAAGGAATGAAAAAGTTGGTAAGTTGGGCAGTCAAGAACCCTGTAACCGTCACCATGGCGGTACTGGCTATCCTGCTGCTCGGAAAAATATCCTATGACAGACTCAGCGTTGAGCTGCTCCCAAGCATGAACAGCCCGCGTCTGTTTGTCGAACTTGACGCCGGTGAGCGTCCACCAGAAGAAATTGAGAAGCAGTTCGTAAAGAACATGGAGTCTCAGATTTCACGTCAGAGCGATGTCCGTTCGGTTTCTTCTGTAATCAAAGTAGGTACCGCCAGAATCACTGTTGAGTACTCTTGGAGAAAGAACATGGATGAGGCATACCTTGACCTGGAGAAGGCTATGAGCCGATTCTCACAGGACAGCCGTGTTACAGACCTTAGAATCTCGCAGAAGGATCCTACCACCATGCCGATCATGGTTCTGGGATTCTCAAATCCTGATATCACTGACATGGCCGAGCTACGCAAGGTGGCTGACTCATACGTGAGCAATGAACTTATGAGAGTTGAAGGTGTGGCCGATGTCTCACTTGCCGGTGATGAGTTCACCAACCTGATAGTTGAGGCTGATCCATACAAGCTTCAGGCTTTCAACATTACCATTGACAATATCTCGTCACGAATTCAGGAGAACAACCAGAGAGTATCGGGCGGTAGAATTACTGAGCAGGGTGCACAGTATCTGGTAACCGGTTCAAATACCCTTGTTGATGAGACCTCATTCGGCAACATCATTGTAGGATACCGTAACACAGAGACTGGCGGTGCCCGTCAGCAGATAGGTGAGTTCAATTCTGCAAGTATGGCTCCGATTTATCTGCGTGACGTAGCTACCGTACATTTTGAGAACCGCGAGCCTGAGAACATTGTAAGAGTCAACGGAAAGCGAAGCATGGATTACAACACCGTAAAGGCTGTTGAGGGAGTAAGGAAGAGCATTGCCAAGATCCGTAAGTCACTGCCTGGATATGAAGTTCAGGTAATCAGCGACCAGGCAACCTTCATCAGCAGCTCAATCGGCGAGGTAAAGAACAGCGCCCTGATGGGTATCCTGCTGGCAGTCATCGTACTGTATATCTTCCTCAGGAGAGTTGGAACAACGCTTATCGTTGCTGTTTCAATTCCTGTCTCAATCATTGCCACTTTCAACCTGATGTTCTTCAGCGGACTCAGCATAAACATCCTGACGCTTGGTGGACTTGCGCTTGGTGCAGGTATGCTTGTTGATAATGCCATTGTAGTTATCGAGAGTATCTTCCGAAACCAGGAACGCGGTCTTTCCGTACGTGATGCCGCCGTTACCGGTACATCCGAGGTAGCAGGCGCGGTATCTGCGTCGACCCTGACCGCAATCGTCGTGTTCCTGCCTATTGTCTGGCTGCATGGCGCAACGGGCGAACTCTTCAAGGATGAGGCATGGACCGTTACATTCTCACTGATTTCATCACTCTTTGTTGCTATCCTTGTGATTCCGACGCTGTATGAGCGCATATTCTCACGCAAGAAGGCCAAGGCTCCAAAGAGCATCAGCTCAGTGAACATTACCGGATATGGTGCTTTCCTGAAGAAACTTGTGGAAAGACGCTGGTGGGTAATCATGGGTTCGGTAGCCCTGATGGTGGGTGCAGTGTTGCTGCTGCCATTCGTCGGTACAGAATTCATGCCAAAGACTGAGGCCAATTCAATAAACGTGAAGGTAAGGATGGCCGAGGGTACAAGTCTGGACCGTACGGCTTCTACCGTTGAGAATCTTGAAAACCTGGTATTTGATCTTGCTCAGGATACCGGTTGCGTAATCTACACTCACATAGGTCCGGGTGCATCGTCACAGAGCATGGACTTTGAGGGTGAGAATACCGCAAGCATGAAGATCCAGCTGTCCGATGCATCGGCTATTACACCTGATGACCTGACTGAGATTCTCTCCGAGTACATCAATGGTGTTGAGGGTATGGAGATTTCATTCACTCAGGATGACAACTCCCTGAACTCAATGATGGGTACAGAAGGCGCTCCACTGGTAGTAGAGATCAAGGGTGAGGAGCTTGACGTGCTCAATATCCTTACCAATCAGGTCAAGGCTGCAGTTGATTCAATTGAGTGTCTTTACAATGTAGAGAGTTCAATGGCCGGTGGTGCTCCTGAAATCATCATCACGGTAAACCGCGCACTGGCTGGTATGTTCAATATCAATGTCTCTACCATCATCACCCAGATCCAGCAGCATCTTGAGGGTCGTGAAGCCGGACAGATGGACTACAAGGGTGATATGAGAGATATCAACATCAAGGTTCCGGGAGTCTCTCTCTCAGAACTTAACAATCTGGTTATTTCAACAGGTCAGAGGGAATTCCGTCTTGCTGAGCTTGCCCAGATAAGTGAGAGCACGGCTCCAAAGGAGATTACCCGAATCAACCAGAACCGTGTGACAATGATCACTGCTGATATTGATGAGTCTGTATCACTTGACAAGGCTGCACAGCGTACAAGAGAGGCCGTGTCAGGCATCGAACTGCCACAGAATTACTCTATCAAGGTGACTGGTGAAGAGGAGCGCAGAGCAGAGTCAATGAACAGCCTCCTGCTGGCACTTGTGCTCTCAATCGTGATGGTCTATATGGTTATGGCTTCACAGTTTGAGTCACTTCTGCATCCATTCACTATTCTGTTGACCATTCCATTGGCTCTGGTAGGTGCAATCCTGATGTTCCTGATAACAGGTATCACAGTAAATATCATGGGTATCATCGGTATGGTCATGCTGACCGGTATTGCCGTAAACAACTCAATCATCCTGGTTGACCGCATCGGCCAGCTCAAGGATTCCGGACTGAGTCTTGTTGACGCCATTGCCGAGGCTGGCCAGCAGCGTATCCGACCAATCCTCATGACCAGTCTTACCACAATCTTGGCACTTGTGCCTATGGCATTGGGACTTGGAGAGGGCTCGTCACTGAGTTCACCTATGGCAGTTGCCGTAATCGGTGGCCTTATGACATCAACTCTGATGAGTCTTGGTGTGATACCTTGTGTGTATTATATTTTTGAGAGTGCAAAAATCAGAATTACCGGAAAATGAAGTCATTTATTGACCGCAGGGTAACAATATGCATGCTCATGGTGGCCTTGTCGCTGATGGGCTTCTTCTCATATAAGCAGTTGTCTGTTGAACTTCTGCCTAATACTGAGTTGCCTCAGCTCTATGTGTCATGTTCATCACGAAGCGACCTCTCTCCAGCCTACATGGAGCAGCAGGTGGTCATTCCTCTTGAAGGAGCCATCAGCGCTGTGGGTGGTGTGGAGAATATTGAATCGACCGTATCGGGCAGGAATGCCAACATTACGGTCAATTTCAAGCGAGGAACAAACCTGAAGATGACTACCGTCAAACTGCAGGAGAAGATCAGTTCCATCCGTGGGGATTTCCCTACAGGTGTCAACGTGAATGTCCAGCAGGCTAACCTGAACGGTATATCCAACCAGTTAATTACGCTGCAGATACGCGGAAATGGAGGCGTTGACCGACTCAGGGCAATCGTTGACAAGGATGTCCTGCCACGTCTTTCAAGCGTCGATGGTATTGCTGACGTAGTGGTTTACGGTGGACGTAGAAAATCCATTGAGATACGTTCCAATCCTGATGCAATGCAGGCTTTGAACATATCCAATAACCAGATCAGTCAGGCGCTGAACCAGTATAATCAGGAACGTACATTCCTGGGATTCATCAGCGAACCGGACAAGAAGTATTACGTGCAGCTTGATGCCAACTATGATGACGTTTCACAGGTTGAGAACATTGTTGTTGCTCCGGGACCTATATACCTGAAGAACGTTGCAAATGTGTTCTTTGACTACAGAGAGGAGACGACCATCAGTAGGGTGAACGGTATGGATGCCATATCAGTCACCATGGTGAATGTGACAGGCGAGAACCTTCTGAACCTTTCCAAGAGAGCCCTGAAGCGTATTGATGAGGTAAACAAGGAGATTGCCGGCCAGGATATTGAACTGGTTGTCCAGTCAAATTCTGCCGACCAGATCAGCAACAACATATCCCAGATTGTAAAGCTTGCACTCATTGGTGGTCTGCTTGCAATCCTGGTGCTCTGGTTCTTCCTTCGCAACCTGAGTCTGGTATTCTTTATTGCACTGTCCATACCGGTGTCGGTATTGTCTGCCTTCAACATCTTCTATGCGGTAGGCATCTCAATCAATACCCTTACACTGCTTGGTATAGCATTGGCAATTGGTATGCTGCTTGACAGCAGCGTTGTGGTTCTGGAGAACATCTACCGTCTGGCTTCAACGGGTATGCCGCCAAGACTGGCTGCCCAGCAGGGTGTCGGCGAGGTGCGCAAGGCATTGATTGCCTCTACGCTCACAACCATCACGGTGTTCCTGCCTTTCGTCTTCTCTGACGAGCCTATGATCAAGCTGCTGGGACAGAATATCGGTTTCTCAATCATATCCACTCTGGTATTCTCACTCATAGTTGCTGTCACATTCATTCCAATGGCAACGGCAGCAATGATGGAGCGCGGTGGAGGCGGAAACAGCGTTTTCTTCCAGAAGATGTCTATCCATGACCGTCCGATGCAGATGTACTCGACACTGCTCAAGACATGTCTCCGTCAGCCGGGAAAGACTATCGGTACAGCTGTGGCAGTACTGGTGTTCGCCTTTATCTTTGCTCTGTCCCGCAACACTGGCCAGAACCGTCAGATTGCCAGTGACAGAGTCAATGTCACCATCACCATGCCTAGCGGAAGCACCATCGATGATACTGATGAGGCAACTGCAATCCTTGAGGGCCGTCTGGACAGCCTTGCCCAGAAGAAAGATGTCATAAGCCGAATCCAGGAGGATCAGGCATCGATCTCTGTTACCCTACAGGAAGGATATGACAAGAAGGGCGGTATGACCATCAGTCAGATCGTAGAGCAGCTCAATGAAGAGCTTGCCCTTGAAAATGACATTGACGTGCGCGTAACCCCAGGTTATTCCCGTGGAAATCAGAGCTCGTCAGGACTCAGCTCTCTCAACCGCTTCATGAGCGTCATGGGTGTGGGTGACAACACTGAGAGAATCGTTGTCAAGGGCTCAGATACAGAGACGATGCGTATCGTTTCAAATGATCTCAGATACAATCTGGAGCAGCTGGAATTCATTCGTGACGTCAGGACAGACAATCCTGGTGGCCGCCGTGAGGTACAGCTTACATTTGATCCGGTTGCGCTTGCATCATACAACATCAGCAACCAGGCAATTACCAATGCACTGAGCTCTATGACCCGTGTCACAAGTTCCGGTGCAAGTTTCAAAGTGGGTACTGACGAATATGACATTGTCATCGTTGAGGACCTTACAGAAGAAGAGGAGGAGGCACGCCGTTGGGAAAAGACAATGGATGACTTGCGTCGCATCTCGGTAGTTGATGCAAATGGTGGCGTTCATGAACTGCAGCAGCTGGCAAGCATCAGGCTCAGCCGTGGACCATCTGAGGTAAGACGTGTAAACCGTGACCGCCGTGTCAACGTGACTTACTCTATTTCACAGAGCGAGGATCTGCCTAAGGATGTGCTTGACGGTTACCACGATCAGATTGATGACCTGATTGCCAATTACAATCTGCCTTCAGGACTGGCTCTTGAGGCACAGCGTGGCGATGATTCAACCAGCGAGTTCAAGTTCCTGATACTGGCTGCCATCATGCTCATATTCATGATTCTGGCATCGTCATTTGAGTCACTCACGACTCCTTTGGTGCTGCTGTTCTCAATTCCGCTTGCTGCCATCGGCTCGCTGCTGGCATTGCTGCTATCGGGCAACAGCCTGATGAATGCAAACACTCTGACTGGATTCCTTATCCTGCTTGGTGTGGTTGTAAACAATGGTATCATCCTGATTGACTATTCATCGACACTGCGGCGCAGGGGATATAGCCGCATGAGGGCAATCGTGACGAGTGGATATTCACGTCTCAGACCAATCTGCATAACCACAATCACAACCATCGTGACCCTGATACCTATGGCTATGGGTGACAATGAATATGCCGGTGCAATCGGTGCTCCGTTTGCACTGACTGTAATTGGTGGTCTGGCATTCTCGGCAGTACTGACCTTGCTGCTCATACCAACTCTCTATATCTCATTTGAGAACATGAGAAGATGGTACAGAAGTCTGGGAAGATTCACTTATATGCTGCATGCCGTACTGTTCGGTCTGGGTCTGCTGCTGATCTTTACAAGTACCAGCGGTATCTTCAAGATCCTTCTGTACATTATTGTTCTTGCAATAGCCATTCCAGGAGTTACATATTTCGTGAAGAGCTCTGTCAGGATTGCACGCAATGACATAATCAAGCCTGATGAGCCGATAGTCATTGAGGTACGTAACCTTGTAAAGGTATATGACTGGTACAGCCTGTTCGCACGCCAGTGGAGGAGCGGTCTGATTATCAGAAAGAGGCTGGGACTTGCACGCAGTTTCCATTCTGCAAGAGACCTGGTAAGTCTGATATGGCAGTTTGTCGTATTCTCATATACTGCTTATCTGGCAGGATGGTACTTTGAGAAGGGCTTCTGGATATTTGCCATGACCATAGTAACGCTTGCCGGCATGAACAATATCATCAATGCGTTGCTTGAGTATGCAGGTTTCCGCTATAAGAAACTATCAAAGTTCACCCAGACTACCCGCAAGGTACTCTACTGGGTATTGCCGATGCTTACAGTGCTGTTCCTGAGCACACGTCTTGAGAGCAAGGGCGTAATTGTATTCATTGCTGTCGTATGGCTGCTGGGTCTCTGCATCAAGAAGACATCAGATTATCTGTATGACAATGATATCAATGTTGAACGCCTTCAGGGAGAGACTGCTGGCATCAGACGCTCATGGTACCTGTTCGTGAAGAGTATTCCTATCATTGGCAAGCGCAGGAAACCGTTCAGAGCCCTGCGTGGAGTCTCATTTGAGATACGCAACGGTATGTTCGGCCTTCTTGGTCCTAACGGTGCCGGTAAGTCAACATTCATGCGAATCATTACCGGTATCCTGCAGCAGAGCTATGGTACTGTATTCATCAATGGTATGGATACTCTTAAGTACAGAGAAGAGCTGCAGAGTCTGATTGGCTTCCTGCCTCAGGAATTCGGTATGTATGAGACCATGAGCCCATGGGACTTCCTGAACTATCAGGCTATCCTGAAGGGTATCACTGATGAGAAGGTCCGCAAGGAGAGACTGGAGTACGTGCTTACATCAGTTCACATGTATGAGCAGAGGAATGCTCCTATCGGTTCTTTCTCAGGCGGTATGAAGCAGCGTATCGGTATTGCCATGATTCTGCTTAACCTGCCGCGAATCCTTGTGGTTGACGAACCTACTGCCGGTCTTGACCCAAGAGAGCGTATCAGGTTCCGTAACCTGCTGGTAGAGCTGAGCCGCAACCGTATTGTAATCTTCTCAACCCATATCATTGAGGATATTGCAAGTTCCTGCAACCAGGTTGTAGTCATAGAGAAGGGTAACCTGAAGTATTTCGGTGAACCTGGTGACATGATCAATCTGGCAAAGGATAAGGTATGGATGTTTGACATTGAGGCATCGCGTCTTGGTGAACTTGACGAGAAGCTGATTGCCAACCACATGCAGGACGGTGACAAGATCAAGGTACGTTACATATCGCCAGAGTGCCCATTCCCAGGTGCTCAGCTGGCTGAACCTAACCTTGAGGATGCATACCTTTGTCTATTGAAGAACCTTTAAAAGAATTTGACCTATGTCAGTTTTACAGACAGTAAAATCGTACACCAAGGTGTGCGGATACAATATGAGGGTGATATTTGCAGGCAAGTTCATCTGGTTCCTGCTGCTTGGACTTGTCCTGTTCTTCTTCCTCATGTTCTCTGCAGCATCAAGAGGAACTGAGTTGAGCCATGGCATGGTTTATAACCAGCTTATCATACCGGGAATACTGCTTGTGTTCTATCCGGCATGTTTCGGTATTCAGAACGATGCAGACAACCGTATCCTGGAACTCCTGTTCGGTCTGCCGAACTATATGTACAAGGTATGGCTGTTCAGGCTTGTGATGATATACGTTGAGGTCTATATGATTCTTGTGGTATATGCATTCCTTGCCAGGATACTGCTCTATCCTGTAGCACCATTCCTGATGGCTGCACAGCTTATGATTCCGGTCATGCTGTTCGGCAATATGGCTTTCCTATACTCTACACTTATACGTAACGGAAACGCTGCTGCAGTTCTGTCAGTCCTGACGGTTATTCTGGCAATGGTGTTGACATCAACTCCACTTGGCCAGAATAAGTTCTGGGATGTGACAATAAACCCTTATGAGGAGCCTGAAAACATAAATGCAGCTATCTGGGGCGTGATAATGCTTAAGAACAGAATCTTTATGATAGTTGCAAGCGTGGTATTCCTTATGTCGGGACTGCTGGGATTGCAGAACAGAGGAAAGTTCCTGGGATAAGGATTATCTTTCTGAAAATAGTGTGGGCCTGAATTTGAATTCAGGCCCACACTGTTATTCTATGCTTACCTCAACCCGCGAGTTGCCACTCCAGACATCTTTCAGGCTAGGACGGCAGAGAGATCGCGTTGCAAGAGCGTTGCATTCAACTTTGCTTTCAACCTGCTCTTTATGGAACGTACGTTTGATACGGATGTACACAGCAGGTCAGAAACCGTATCACTTCCTAATCCAACTGCAGCACAGCATAGAAAGACAAGTTCATTCCTGTTTACCTTTTCACACTCCTCCTTGATTATCCTGATAGGATTGCTGAAATATAGGAACAGGTCGTGAATGATCATCTCTCTCTCACTTGATGTGAATCCATTCTCTTGCCCCTGCTTCTCAAGTACAATCTGATATGAAACAGTACTCCTGAACTGACTGGAAGCATCGGCCATGTCCTGTTTCAGACTGCCGGTTTCATTCTGCTGGTTCCTGCTGATGATGAAATTGTCATTCTGGGCAATATAGAAGGATTTTCTCTGCAGTCTTGCCCTGGTTATCCAGGTCACCGTGGATATGGCCAATAGTAGGGCAACGGCCAGGACAATAATCAGAAGAACCTTTCTGACTGTACTGATCCTGTATTGGGCCAGTTCGTTGGAATACTCAAGCTTTTTCTTGGTTATCTCTTCTTTCAGCGACCGCTTGTAGATGCTGTCATTGATTGCTTCATACTCTTTTGAGAATCCGACCGCAGCATTGTAGTTCTTCATTCTTATTGCAAGGTCACGCAGGCATTTGTAATCAACCCTTAGGGTTTTAAGGTTGTTGCCGGCCATTGATACGGATGTGCTCAGACTGGCCAGCGCAGAGTCATTCTCAAAAATGGAATAGAAAATCTGTCCTTTCAATGAGTAGCCCGATGCAGGCTGCCCGTCAGTACAGTTGTTTATGTACCTGTCTGCCAGAAGCAGTGCGCCATCTACGTTGCTGTCCCTGTAGAATGAAATCTTGGCCAGATGCAGGTTGCATTCATTCCTTATGGGCAGTTCCAGGCAGGAGTCATTCAACAGACTGTCAAACAGGTTCTCTGCCTGACTGTATCCGTTCCTGTAAAGATAAGAGAGTGCCAGCAGGTAATTGTTGAATGAGACAGACTCCTGTTCGCCAAGCCGGCTGAAATTGGCCGTAGAGTTCCGAATGTAATCTGCTGCAGTCTCATATAATCCATTCTCAAGAAGCAATACTCCCAGATTGTGCTGCGTCAGGGCATAGTTACGGCAGGTCGTGTCCGTAAAGAGATACAGGGCTTTTGTCAGGTTATCCGTGGCAATAGCAATGTTGTCCGATGCCATATTGACCATTCCTTTTGCATAGTAGCATAATGCCGCCCGCTGTTTCTTCCTGTATGGATTATAGGAATCTGCCATGTCAGCTGCAGCCTCAATGTCATTTTCAAGCAGGTTTTCAATCTCCTTCAATTCCCTGCGTCCATTGCAGCCCGTCAATGTGAATAGCAGGAGAATCAGTATGGTCAAGTGTTTTTTCATACTTCAAAAGTAATGGATACAAATGATTCTGCAAGTTGAGACGCATTGCAAAAGCGTTGCAAGTTCAGAATAATGAGACCAGGACAGCAATCAGCACCATCAGCAGCTCAGAACGGCGGTTGATTCGGATGGCGGTCGTGACATCGTGAAACGTAAAGTCACGGGCATTCTCTCCGATGTATGGCTTATATACCGGAACACCGAAATAGTTGTGGGTGCCACCAAAGCGGCAGTTCAGAATTCCAGCCAGGGCAGATTCCGGGAAACCAGAGTTTGGACTGGCATGCTGGCGGCCATATTTGCGGACAAATCCATACAGTTCCGGAGTGCCGTTTGCGCAGATCATGAGCATGGCGGTCAGTCTGGCCGGAATCCAGTTCGCAATGTCATCAATGTGTGCGGCCCAGCATCCAAACTCCCTGTATCTGTCATTCTTATATCCTATCATGGAGTCAAGGGTATTGACCATCTTGTAGGCCATCATTCCGGGTACACCCAGAAGCGTGAACCAGAAGAGTGGGGCAATGACTCCGTCGCTCAGATTCTCAGCCAGGGTCTCAAGCGCGGCTGCACGCACCTCATGTGCGGTAAGCTCTGACGTGTCACGGCCTACAATCCTGGCAACCTGCCGGCGTCCGCACTCAAGTGATTCCTCAAGAGCCTCAAAAACCATCCGGACTTCCTCAATCAGTGTCTTGCCCGCCAGACAGTAGAAAATCAGGACAGTTCTTATGCCTATACCGGCCAGGATGCGCACAATCCTGACTGGGATGGAATCAACCAGATGAAGTAATCCGTAGGTGACTGCAAAAACACCCGTAATCAGTAGGAGTGCGCTCATTGCTCCTTTCAGAATCCTGTTGCTGCCCTTATTGAATGCATGCTCAAACGTGCTGATAAGCTTGCCGAACCAGACAATCGGGTGGGGCAGGTTTACTGGATCACCCCAGATGGCATCCAGCAGGACTCCTAGCAGCAGGGGCAGGATGGAATAAAGTATATGGTCACTCATAAAGCCACTCTTTTATTGCGTCAATAAGCTCATCATTCTCATGTGGCAGCTGAACGGCAATCCTGAAGAAGCTTTCGTCAAGTCCTTCAAAATTCCGGGCATCGCGTATCAGGATACCGTATTCTGTTGCAAGAAACTCCTTTAGGGCACTTGCACGGCCCATCCTGAGCCTGCAGAGCATGAAATGGGTGTCTGATTTCCAGACCTCGATGCCGCCGGTTGCTTCAAGTTCGTGTGCTACACGCTCTTTCTCTTCAAGCAGGGACTCAATGTCAATGGCATAGTCCTGAGCGTGGTCCAGAAGGTACAGGCCTGCCTGGATTGCCAGTGAGTTCACTGCCCACGGCATACGGAAACGGCTTATCCTGTCAATGAGCGATGCACAGCCCGTAACGCCTCCAAGACGCAGGCCGGGAATGGCAAACTGCTTGGTCATGGAGTGGAGTATCAGTAAGTTGGGCAATTCTGCCGCTTTCCTGTTTTCCAGAAGCGGTCTGTCCGTGAATACCGAATAGGACTGGTCAATCACGAATATGCATCCGGGATTGTCCTGAGCCATTTTCATCAGTTTCTGCCTGTCATATACCGTTCCGGTAGGATTGTTCGGGTTGCATATCCAGCATAGTCCGCTCTTCGGGACCTGAATGCCATCAATAGAGTATGCGGGCTTAACCTTGTGCATGTTCATGCGGCAGGCATCGGCATACTCGCTGAACGTAGGCATGACAATAACAGAATCTGCACCATAGAATGCTCTTGCTATAAGATATATGGCATCGGTTGCACCATTTGTCACGCAGAGGTTCTGGCCGGTGAGTCCCATCCTGAGTGCCCACTGCGCTTCAAGTGAAGCTGGGACTGGTTCCGGGTATGAGTGCACGGTCTCTATGTGGCCACACAGAAATGCATCAAGTCCGCTGTGGTCCAGATGGTTATAGATATTCGAACTGAAATTCAGCCTGATATCGCTGTACCTGTAAAGGTCGTCGCCGTGTCCGTCAGTCATCGCTTCTCATTATTTCATACAGCAGTTCCATGTTCAGGTGTTTCCTGACATGGTCTGCCAGTAAATCATATTGCTGTTCCTTGAATTCACTATAGCTCATCTGTGATTCCTGCTTGTCGGAATATGGCTCAAGCAGCCAGTTGATCACGTCGGCATTGTCAAGTATGCCATGAATATAGGTTCCGCAGGTCCTGCGGTCTGCCACGCAGCCATCCTTGGTTCCGTCCTCAAGGATATTCATTGGCTTGTAATCAGAGCCGTGTGCCGCAACAGTCTTGCCCATGTGAATTTCATATCCCGTATTATTGGAGTCCGATGCAGCCGCTTCGCAGTATTCTGAGAGGCTGAATCTGGTCTGGCGGGTAACCTTGTCACCCTGCATGACAGTCCCCATGGGCAGAAGTCCCAGGCCAGGTAACTGGCTTATGCTGCCCTCAACACCATCTGGATCCTGAACGGTCAGTCCCATCATCTGGTAGCCGCCGCAGATTCCCATGACCGTGACCCCTTCACGGTGGGCGCGCAGGATAGCCTCGGCAACCCCGTTCTTCCTGATTTCATAAAGGTCGTCAAGAGTGCTTTTTGTTCCTGGCAGCAGAATTATGTCAGCCTTCTGAATCTCATCGGGATTGTTCGTGTAGAACAGGTTGACGCGCGAGTCATGCTCCAGCATGTTGAAGTCTGTGAAGTTGGACAGATGCCGCAGCAGAATCACGGCAATGTTGACCTTGCCGTCAACAGCCGACCTCTGCTTCTGTGCAAGTTCCAGGGAATCCTCCTCTTCAATGTGAATGCCCTTGTAGTATGGCACAACGCCTATGACAGGAATGCCGCAGATCTCCTCCATGATTCTGACGCCCTCTTCAAACAGACGCAGGTCACCACGGAACTTGTTCACAATGATACCCTTGATGCGCTTCCTGTCTTCTGGGGTCTGAAGCATCACGGACCCGTATGCACTGGCAAATACACCGCCACGGTCAATGTCCGCCACAAGAATCACATTTGCGTCAGCATGGCGTGCCATGGGCATGTTCACAAGGTCAGTCTCACGCAGGTTTATCTCTGATATGCTTCCGGCCCCCTCCATGACAATCGGATTGTAGCGCTGTGCAAGCCGGTCAAAGGCGGCATTTACCTGCTCACGAAGTTCTTCCCGGCCCTCTTTTCTGAAATAGTCGTATGCGTTGCGGTTGCCTATTGGTTTGCCGTTCAGCACAACCTGTGAGGTGTGGTCAGAACTTGGCTTCAGCAGCAGCGGATTCATGTCTGTATGACAGGCGATGCCCGCAGCCTCGGCCTGTACGGCCTGTGCGCGCCCTATCTCAAAGCCCTGAGGCGTTGCGAACGAATTCAGGGCCATGTTCTGTGCCTTGAATGGGGCGGGAGAGTATCCGTCCTGCAGGAAGATGCGGCACAGAGCAGTGGCAATTATGCTCTTTCCGACATCGCTGCCAGTTCCCGCCAGCATCACCGGCCTCAGTTTCTGTATGGTTCTGTCTGGATTCATTTCCTGTTCTTGTATGCGAACTTCTGCCATTTCTCTTCAGGCCACGACTGCTGCTGCAGTTCGTATCTGGCCATGACGAAGAACAGGTCAGAGAGTCTGTTCATCAGTTTCAAAGTGCATTCCGGCAGGCTGTCCTGGCGGTTCAGTGTCCACATGCGGCGCTCAGCGCGTCTGGCCAGGGTCCTGGCATACTGCAGATGTGCGGCAAGCGGTGTTCCACCCGGAACCAGAAAGTAGCCGTTGTCAGAGAGCTGCTCCGTCATGCAGTCCATCCAGGCCTCGCACTGTGAGACAAGTCCCTCATTCAGTTGGTTCGGATTCCTGTGCCGTATCTCGTTTGGAGTGGCAACGTGGCTCATCACGACCATCAGTTCCTTCTGTATGGTAAACAGCTTCTCCTGCCAGTCATGTCCTTCAGGAAGCATGCTGCGTACTATTCCAATCATGGAATTCAGCTCGTCGATGCATCCGTTTGCTTCAATGCGTATATCATCCTTGGGTACGCGGCTTCCGCCGTGAATGCCCGTAGTGCCGGCATCGCCAGTCCTTGTGTATATCTTCATTGCCATAATTCAAGAATATCCTGTTCTCCCCAATACCAGTGAGTGTACCCGGCAATCACATTCCTGTACCGGAACAGGGCCGTGTCAGTCTTCTGCCCCTTTGCCCCGTACTGGACCGATGCAGAATCAAGTATTGAGGGATCTGTTATTGCAGAATAGTGGAATTCGTGTCCTCTGAGCTCCAGGCCGCCATATTCCGTGCGCCTGTAGCCAAGGTGCAGACGTGCACCATCCATGGTGCATTCAATGGGCAGCACACCCGCCATGGGGTAGCGGATGCCGTCCTGTGCAGTGATGGCCTGAGTCAGGTACATCATTCCTCCGCACTCTGCCAGCACCCTGCCATCGGCCTCAACATATTCCTTCAAATCTTCAGCAAGTCTGCAATTGCTGCTCAACTCCTTTGCAAAGAGCTCTGGGTAGCCGCCAGGAAGGTACAGGAAATCAGTTCCTTCTGGGATGGTCTGGCCTTGAAGGGGTGAGAAGAATTCAATCTCTCCTGCCTGTGCAAGCCTGTCCAGATTCTCACGGTAGCTGAAGCAGAATGCGGCGTCACGCGCAACGGCAATCCTGAGTTTCGATGCCGGTTCCGTGCCGCTTTCCAGAACCGTCGGGCTATCCTGACGCAAAGCATTGCCATCAGGCTTTGGAGTTTCTCTCCTGCAGAGCTCAATTATCCTGTCAACCTTGACATGCTCCTCAATAAGGTCTGCGATGCGGTCAGAGAGTGAGCTTATCTCATTCTTTACCTCAAGCGACAATCCAAGATGCCTTGACGGAACCTCTATCCCGGGCGTCTTTGGAATGTAGCCCAGATCCTCAACGCCGGCATCGGCACAGGCATCCTTAAGGAAAGAGTAGTGTGACGGGCTGCCAACCTGGTTGAATACCACGCCGGCAATCCTGACCTGCGGGTCAAAGGTCTTCAGACCGTGAATCAGGGCGGCAACCGTGTATGCTGCAGATTTTGCGTTGATTATGAGAATTACAGGCAGATGCAGCAGTCTTGAGATTTCTGCACAGCTGCCTTTCTGGTGGTCATAGCCGTCAAACAGGCCCATGGCGCCTTCAGTCACGCAGGCATCGGAACCGGTGGAGTAGTGGCTGTAAATTTCACGGACATGGTCTGCAGAGGCCATCCAGGTGTCAAGGTTGACCGAACTGAAGCCCGCTGCAATAGTATGGAACTGTGTGTCAATGTAGTCCGGGCCGCATTTGAAAGGCTGGACACGCAGACCACGCCTGCGCAGGGCACGCAGCAGTCCCATTGTGAACGTGGTCTTTCCGCTGCCCGATGCTGCTGCCGCTATTGCAAACTCTACTGCCATGTGCTTAATCCGTTGGAAGGTCAATGCAGATCATGCCTCCGTATGGCGGCTGCATGCTGAATATGGTCTGTGGCGTAGCCAAGCCCGCGTAGATCATTGCACACATCAGGATTCCTCCGTGTGCGAATGCAATCACGTTCTGGTATCCTGAACTGCGCATCTCTTCAATGAATGATGAGATACGTCCGTAAACGTCCATGAATGATTCACCGCCTGTGGCAGGCTTGTTTATGTAGTCCATGTACCACTCCTGTATCTTGGGGTCGGTAATCTGGTCAAAGCACTTCATTTCCCACTCGCCGAAGTTCATCTCCATGAGACGGGCATCGGGCTTGGCATCAGGAAAGCCGCAGTAGGCGGCAAGTTTCGATGCGCGTGACAGGGGGCTTGTGAAGGCTGCGTCAAAGTGAACCTTAGGCAGGTTCTCAAGCACAGCCTGAGCCTCTTCTGGGAAAGTCTCCTTGAGCGGTACGTCAGTCTGTCCGTAACAGGTGCCTGACGGAACGTCAACCGCAGTATGTCTTATCAGTGTCAGTTTCATATCATAGGGATAATATGGTCGCAAGCCAGAATGAGAGTTCGCAAAGAAGGAATGTAGCTCCGCAGCAGTCTCCTGTGTATCCCTGCAGCCTCTTTCTGAACAGGCCGGTAAGCAGCAGGAATGTTAGGACCGGAAGCAGTATTGCACTGATAGAGACCTGGCCGGGAATCTTCAGTACAAATGGCACAAGTGCCAGCAGGCCGCCAATCAGGGATATCAGTTCAAATTTCAGGTCACCCTTGCTGTAGATAACCCTGACCTTGCTCTCTTCCTGCTTCCTTGCGTAAGGCAGAAGCAGCGTGATATGGCTGCTGACGCACTTTGAGTAGGCATCGGCTGCAATCATGACGAACGGTACCAGATAGGGATTGACAGACATGATCATGTTGTAGAAGAACATGTAGTAGAGTATCAGCCCCAGTACACCGTATGTGCCAATGTGTGAATCCTTCATGATTCTGAGGGTGCTTTCACGGTCATGGCCGCCGCCGAATCCGTCAAGGAAATCTGCCAGGCCGTCCTCATGCAGGGCTCCTGTGACCAGAACTCTTGACACAATTGCAAGTATGGCTGCAATCTGTATTGGCAGGACCTTGATTGCCAGCCAATAAACCAGTGCCATGATGCCACCGGTCAGCCAGCCCACAAGACTCCAGTAGCTTGTGGCATGTGAATAGCATTGCTGAGGTACCTCTTTTATCCTGTAGAAGGGTAACCTTGTCAGAAGAGTCAGTGCTGCAAGAAGGTTGTCCATAGGGTTCTAATGTCAGAAGTATTTGGTGATTGATGCCTTGTGGAATGTGTCCATCTCATTGATCATCCTGACGGCAGACTCAACGATAGGGTATGCGCAGACGGCACCGCTGCCTTCACCCAGGCGCAGACCCAGGTTCAGGATAGGCTTTGCGCCAAGGTATTCCAGAATACGCTTGTGACCGCTCTCATCGCCCTGATGGCCGAACAGTGCGTAGTCAAGCACCTCTGGGCAGATTTTCGATGCTGCCAGCATGCAGTTGGTCATGATGAATCCGTCAACCAGAATCACCATGTGGAGTTCTGCTGCACGCAGCATTCCACCGACAGCCATGACCATCTCAAAACCGCCGTAGCGGGCTATGGTCTCTTCTGTGGAATGGTTGCCAGGCCAGTTTTCAAGAGCCTGTTTCAGAACCTGGTACTTGTGGCTTATACCCGGCTTGTCAAGCCCGGCTCCGGCACCTACGCAATCCTCAAGAGGAATGCCTGCCAGGGTGGTCATCCACATTGATGAAGAAGATGTGTTGCCGCATCCCATCTCACCGAAGCTGATCACGTTGCATCCGTCCGCATGGGCCATGTCAACGCACTCTGCACCGCGCTGCAGGCACAGCTCCATCTCTTCCTGGCTCATTGCTGCTGCGTTCAGATAGCTTGTGGTGCCCTTGCGGACCTTCTTGTTTATGATGCCGCTGCTGTAATCCATGTCATGGTCGATGCCCGCATCTACCACCATCAGCCTGAAACCGTGCTGGTGGCACAGGAAACTGATGCCTGCACCGCCCTCAAGAAAGTGGTAGGACTGCTGCCATGTTACCTCTTTTGGCGACACGCTGACGCCCTCTTCAAGAATGCCATGGTCTGCTGCGAACAGGATGTTGTACGGCCTGTTCAGGGTAGGGGTCAGGGTATGCTGTATCATGCACACCTGCAGTGCAATCTCTTCAAGCTGACCCAGTGATCCCTTGGGCTTGGTCAGGTCGTTTATCTTATAGACTGCATCGGCCTTGAACCCATCAAGTGCCTCTGCCTTCAAACTGTCAATCTGATAGTGCTTCATTGTAATGGTCATCTTTTATGTGAACCGGGATTCCGCTTACCATGAGAATCACCTGGTCTGCCTTCTTTGCAACGTACTGGTTCAGCCAGCCCAGAAGGTCGGTGAAATGGCGCTGTACGTCATTGACCGACGTTCCGCCCATTCCTATCTCATTGGTTACGAATATGAAAGTGGCATCCTGCTGTGTGAATCTGTCAAACTCACGGCATATCTTCTCAAGGCAAGAATTGGTGTCATTGTCCTCTGTGAACCAGTTCGTGCTCCACAGGGTCAGACAGTCAATCAGCACCACGCGTCCAGACACGTCATGGCGGCTCAGGAACTTCTCCTCTTCTATGTTGGTCCATTCCGGTCCGCGTCTCTCCTGATGCCTGCGTACCCGCTCGCGGAATTCATCGTCCCAGATGTGTGCAGTTGCCATATATACAGGCTTGCGGCTCAGACCTAAGGCCATGCGCTCTGCATAACTGCTCTTGCCGGACCTCTGGCCACCTGTAATCAGTATTATTCTTCTCATTCTACAATGCTCTGTGAAAAATAGGTGTCACGCAGGGACTTCCTGACGGTATTTCCAGTCAGTTCAACGGTCTGTGACAGCCTGATGTCCTGTGACGATGCACCCACCTTTACAACGAACTTGCCCGGAGCAATGTTCCACTGGCGGTCAGCATCGGTATAGAAGCCGAACTGCTCGACATTCAGGGTGCAGGTAACCTTGCGTGACTGGCCTGGTTCCAGGGTCACGCGGGCAAAGCCCTGCAGCTGAATTGGGCGGATGTTCTGTATGTAGCCCTCTGCATCACGCTCTGTGCCGGCTGGTGACAGATAGATCTGTGCAACCTCGTCAGCCTTCATACTGCCGCTGTTGGTTACTGTGAATGAAACGCTTACGGTCTTGTCAGAGGTCGATGCCGATGCAGTGGCCTGAATGTCGGAATACTTGAATTGCGTGTAGCTGAGACCATAGCCGAACGGCCACTGTACACGTGGATCCTGCTCTGTCTGGTAGTTGTAGCAGATTGGCTCCTTGACCTCCTGGTTTGGATAGCTCACGCTCAGCTTGCCTGAAGGAGAAATGTTGCCGAAGATGATGTCAGCCAGGGCATTGCCACCTTCCTCGCCCGGATACCAGGCCTGTATGACTGCAGCGCACTTGTCTGCAATCCTTGAAATGACCTGGGCCCTGCCGCCGAATACTACCAGGATTACCGGCTTGCCGGTTGCAATCAGACTCTCTACATACTGCTCCTGCTTGCCCGGAAGGAACAGGGTAGGGCGCTCGCGGTTCTCGCCGCAGAGCAGCACGTTCTCACCCATGGCGGCTATGATCACGTCGCTCTTGGCAGCCATGCTCAGTGCCTCTGCCTCATTGACTGCCTCAGGATGCTTGACCTTGCGGTCCAGGATGCGGCGCATCCACTCGGCACGCTCGTCGCCGCCGTCCTCAATCCAGGTCTCTACAATCTCAGTCCAGTCACAGCCACGGCTGTATGTCATGCTGAATCCCTGTGGCATCCTGGCCTCAAGACCATCCTTGACACCGACTATGCGTGGATGCATGTCGTCTTCATTCTGAACCTGCCAGAAGTAGCGCATTGACTGGAAGGTGTAGTCACCCAGCATTGCCCACATGCTGTTTGCGTCAGGTCCTGTCAGGAAGATTTTCTTTTCTGTTCCCGATGCCCCCTTGAGTGGCAGTATTCCATTGTTCTCAAGCAGAACTATTGACTGCGATGCAATGTCGTATGCTGTCTGACGCTCCTCTGGTGAGTCAAACTCTATGTGTCCGGTGCTGTAAAGTTCTGGATTCTTGTCCAGCAGACCGACGCGTGCCTTGTAGGTGAGCACGCTCTTGACAGCCTTCTCAAAAGTCTCTTCAGAGACAAGTCCCTTGTCCATGGCCTCCTGCAGGAAAACGTAGCTCTCGCCGCGTGGGAAATCCACGTCATTGCCGGCGTTGATTGCTGCTACACCACGCTCCAGGTTTGAGTTCAGCCCGGGAATCTGGTCAATTGAGCCATAGTCGCTTACCATCATTCCGTCAAAACCCAGATAGTCCTTCAGAATTCCCTTCTGTATGTCAGCGTTGGCAACGCACTTAACTCCGTCTATGTCATGGTAGCCGGTCATTACCACCTTGCTGCCGGCCAGGCGGATCATGGTCTCATGCGGCAGAAGAATCTCTTCCATGAGCTCCTTGGCTGGGGCATCGCCACCACCGCCATAGCCCAGGAAGTGCTTGCTGCAGGTTCCGACACCCTTCTTCAGGTCACCCTGCTGCAGACCCTTCACGAATGCAGTACCAAGGATTGCTGACAGGTATGCATCCTCACCGTAGGACTCCTCAAGTCGGTTGAATGAAGGGGTGCGTACCACGTCAACCATTGGTGACAGTGACAGAAGACCGCCAATCTGCCTGATGGTCTTGCCGGTCTGCAGCGCCTTGAGTTCTGCCAGCTCCGGATTGAATGAGCAGGCCTGACCAATCTGCTGCGGATAGACCGTGGCATCGCGCGTGCAGGCTCCGGTCAGCACCTCTTCATGAAAGAGTGCAGGGATTCCGCTCGGCGTGTTGTTCATGAGCCAGTCCTGCATTATGGCAACCCTATCACGAATGAAATCAGGTGCCTCTGACATCTGGCTTGCAAACTGTGAGAAATGGCCGATGCCGTCTGGAATCTCCTTCAGGCACTTAGCTGTGTCAAGTCTGCCGTCTTCTGTGAAATAGTCATTAAGATATGTACTTCTGAGCTGTGCAATGCGCTCTCCCTGAGTCATCTGTTCATACAGCGCATCTACCTGCTGCTGAATGGTAATCTGTTTTTCTGTGCATCCCGTAGCCATCATTGAAATAATTAATGGTGCTGCAATTATTCTTTTCATTCTCATGTTTTGTATATTCGCAGGACAAAAATAGTAAACATAACGGTGGTTACCACCTTAATTAAGTAATAAGAGATGAAAGGTTCAAAACTTTTTGCGCTGGCGGCTCTGATGCTGGCAGCGTCGGCTCCTGCAAATGCGCAGTTTTTCATGTTTGGTGGCGGTAGCAGCGCCTCGCGTGACAGTCTTAACCGGATAGCAGCTGAAGATTATGCAGACATGCTCGGCAAACTTGGTATTGGCAATCCGCGTGAGGGACGTCAGCCGAACAGTCCCGATGAGAGCAAGCATCCTAACTACAGTGAGCTGACAGCCAATCCTTACATATTTTACCCTGAGGCTCTGGTGACCAATGCCGGAAAGCCTGTGAAGAGTGCCAGAATGTGGAACAAGGTGCGCCGTCCTGAAATTGTGAAGATGTTTGAGGATGAGGTCTATGGCCACATTCCAGAGAACGTTCCGGGTGTAACATGGAAAGTTACCAGTGAGGAAAAGAAAGATTATCAGGGTATTCCGGTAGTCGTGCGCAATCTGGCCGGCGTGGTGGACAATTCAATCTATCCGGCAATCAGCGTTGAGATACAGGCCCAGATTATGTGGCCTCAGTCGGTAAATCAGGAGTTCCAGAAGGCCGGAGTGCCGGTAATCATGGAGTTCGGTTTTATTTCGTCAGGCAATTCTCCTATGATGATGGCACGTCCAAGTGCTCAGCCTTCATGGCAGCAGATGGCGCTTGACCGTGGATGGGCCTGTGCAACAATCAACCCTTCATCAATCCAGGCCGATGCCGGCTCAGGACTGACCAACGGCATAATAGGCCTGTGCAACAAGGGACAGCACAGAAGTCCTTCTGACTGGGGTGCCCTGCGTGCATGGGGCTGGGGAGCATCGCGTTTCATAGATTATCTTGAGACATGCCAGGAGTTCGATGCGACCAAGACTGCGATAGAGGGCGTGTCACGCTACGGCAAGGCTGCTCTGGTTGCAATGGCATTTGAACCAAGGATTGCTGCCGGATTCATTGCTTCTTCAGGAAAGGGTGGTGCAGCCGGATGGCGTCGTGACTGCGGTGAGAGCATCGGCAATATTGTCTCAAACGAGGAGTATCACTGGGTATGCGGAAATCTGATAAAGTACGGAACTGATCCTATGACAGAGAATGACCTGCCTGTTGACCAGCATGAACTGATTGCACTCTGTGCACCGCGTGCGTGCTTCATCTCTACCGGAACCTTTGATGGTGACAAGTGGCAGGATGTTGTGGGTTCGTTCATCTCTGCCTCAAAGGCATCGCCGGTGTATGAGCTTCTGGGATGCAAGGGACTGGGTTCAGACGTCTTTCCTGGAGTTGACAATGACGAACTGATGGATGGTCCGCTTGCATACCGTCAGCATCATGGTGGCCATGAGGCCGGACCGAACTGGCCTGTCTTCCTGAGTTATTTCTTTAACCAGGTAGTTGACAAGCCGTAATTACTTGAACAGCAGCTGGGCAAATTCCCAGAGTGAACGACGCCATGTCTGCCACTCATGAGCTGTGTTCGGAGATTCGTAATAGTAAGCGTTGAGGCCTTCCTTCTTCAGGTTCTCAACGCTTTCTGCGTATGAGCTCTCTCTTGATCCCGAAGTTACGAATGTCAGTTTATTGTACTTCTTGAAGTCTGGGTTCTCCTTCAGGTCGTTCTCAGAGATGACACCACCGCTGAAGATTCCAATCTGTGAGAATTTTTCAGGGTTGGCCAGGGCAATGTTACGGGTCTGCATACCACCCATTGAAAGGCCGGCCAGAGCTCTGTGCTTAGAGTCGGCAAGTACACGGAAGTGTGACTCTACGTATGGGATGATATCCTCCATGAGAATCTTTGGGAAGGTAGTGAAGGCTACACCGAACACGTTCTGCGGACCTCCCTGCTGAGAGTTGTATGAGATCTCTCCGTTGTCCATTACGATGATGAACGGCAGTGCCTTGCCCTCTGAAAGGAGGTTGTCCATGATGAGTCCGCATCGGCCCTGACGGCTCCAGCCTGTCTCATTCTCTGTATATCCGTGCTGCAGATAAAGCACTGGGAATTTCTTCTTTGGCTGTGCTTCATACTGAGGTGGGGTATAGACGAACATTCTTCTCTGCTTGCCGGTAACGCTTGACTGATAGTAGATTTCTCTTATCTGGCCATGCTCAACGTCACGCAGGGCATACTTGTATTCGTCATGGGCAGGAAGCTCAACCTGTGTGCGCTCTGCTCCAGAGCCGAAAATGAATGTGCTGTTGGGATCCGGAACCTCAACGCCGTCAATCAGGATTCCGTAGTAGTGGTTTCCTTCATCGAATGGCTGGGTTGACTGACCGAACCAATATCCTTCTGCGTCCTTTGTCATTGCAAAGTTGATGCCGTTTATGCCGAATTCAACCTTCTGTGCATTAGGCGCGTAAACCTTGTTGCGTACATAACCCTGTGAGTTTGCCATAGGGTATTCATGTCCGAACTGGTTTGAGGACAGACTCTTGAAATCTTCTGTCACCTGGGCAGAAATGGTGGCAGCCATAGCTGCGGCTGCTGCCATCAAAACAATCCTGTTGTTCATATTTTTATAATGTAAACACTTATTTGAATATTCTCTGGGCCAGGTCATACAGGTTCTGGCGCCATGCGTACCATGAGTGGCCACCCTCTACGTCCATGTACTCAAAGTTCAGTCCGGCCTCCTTCAAATAGTTGCGGGTATTGATGCCATTCTGGTATGCAATGTCAGACTGGCCACCCTGAGTGAAAACGAACTCCTTGACTGTCTTGTTTATGACTGGAATCTTCTGCTCGCAGCCAAGTCTCTTGGCCTCGTCAGCAGGCTGCTTGCCTGGGGCAAAGCTTGATGACAGAACCCATACGTAACCGAACATGGTAGGGTTGTTGAATACGGTTTCAAGGGTTTCCATGCCGCCCATTGAGAGACCTGCCATAGCGCGATGCGCCTGATCTTTCTTTACGCGATAGTTCTTCTCAATGAAAGGAATGATATCCGTAACCATGTCGGCAGCAAAGATTGGAACCTCGTCACCTGCAAATGTTCCGTTTGGCATTACGACAATCATAGGCTCCATCTTGCCCTGAGCCATCAGGTTGTCAAGGATGTCACCTGCACAGCCTGCCGTAGGCCATGATGTGTCAGTGTCACCACCACCATGTACAAGGTAGAGTACTGGGAGCTTTTTCTTTGAGGTCTCATAGCCTGCTGGAGTCCAGACTCTCATGGTGCGTGTCATGTTTGCTGTCTTTGACCAGTATGAACGTACTGCAACTGCGCCATGTTCAATCTGTGGATTGTAAGAGAAGAATTCCTGTCCCTTTGGCTCTACGATTGCAACCGGACGGTTCTGTGTGGCAACATCGCTCTTTGGATCAATTACCTGGACTCCGTCAACCACAAAGCTGTAGCGGTATGCTCCCGGCTTAACACCCTTGACCTCAAATGACCAGACGCCGTTGTTGTTGACCGGCCTTGATGAAGCCTGGATGTCACCTGTCAGGCTGACCTGCTGTGCCTTAGGTGCATAGATGCTGAAAATAGTATTGCCGTTTGGGAGTACTCTGACACTCTGGAGTGTGTCACCCGGAGTGACCTGTCTTTGCCATTGTGCTCTTGACGCAGTAGGGCAGATTGCTGCAGCAACAGCTGCGGCAACAATGAACTTCTTCATAGATTCCTTATTTGATTTGTTAGTATTTTTTTTGCTATTGCAAATGTAGGAAAAAAACAAAGCCAATATTATTTGGAGAAATCAAACATTAACACTACCTTTGCATCGCTTTTCCAAGGAACTGCTACATGGTGCCCGTAGTTCAGTTGGTTAGAGCGTCAGATTGTGGTTCTGAATGTC
>JAKSIY010000020.1 GCA_024398535.1 Bacteroidaceae bacterium | reverse complement strand
TGCTGAGCTGTTTGAAGAGCGACTTTACTTCAGATGTTATTCCGGTCTTTTCGTTGGTGGTGTAGGTTGGATTAACCTCTACCATCTGAGCCTCATGATGACGTACTATGCGTGATATCTCAGGATTTGCCAGAACCATTGGGGTTGAGAGCTTCAGGAGCGATGTCTCGTTTATGAAGATCTCCTGATCTACAAAGCAGTTTGCCTGCAGGACGTCAATCTTCTTCTCAATCTGCTTTACCAGCATCTCGGCCATCTCCTGCTTGCAGTAACAGGTTATGGTGTATTTGTGTACGCCCGGTGTGCTCGATGCACATACATTGAGGCTTTCAATGTTGACCTGGCGGCGGGTAAATACTGCTGTTATCTGGTTCAGGATACCTGCAAAGTTCTCTGAGTATATAATTAAGGTGTATAGAGTCAGCCCCTCATGCTCAGAACTGAGCAGGGCCCCCTCATGTGCAGGAGCGGCAGGACGTACTACAGAATTCTTGCTGAATGTTTCAACCTGTGAGCCTGGTTTTGTATCCTGCTCAAGTGTGGCCATACGTTCACGCTGCAGATTCTTCTCGTATGAGTTGCGGTCAACAGACGCTGCTGCCTGAACGGCTGCCAGAAGAGCATCCTGTGTCTGCTGCTCGTTGCACTGCCTGTCACAAGTATTGCAATCGCCACACTCGGCGGCACCATATTTCTTTTCCTGTTCCATCATTTTACTTCCAAAAGCATTTCGTCGATATTAGCACCTGGAGGGGTCATAGGCAGGACATTGTCCTCTTCCTTTACAGCAACCTGCAGGAAGTATGGGCCCTTGGTGTCAATCATCTCACGGATTGCGGCATCCAGGTCCTTGCGGTCAACAACCGTACGGCATGGAATGTTGTAGCCCTTTGAGATGAGCTCGAAGTCTGGATTTGTCATTGGGGTGAACGAGTAGCGTTTGTTGAAGAACATATACTGCCACTGGCGTACATTGCCCAGATAATTGTTGTTGAGCAGAATCATCTTTACAGGAATCTGGTGCTCCATGATGGTGCCGAATTCCTGGATTGTCATCTGCAGACCGCCATCGCCTGCAAACATGCAGACTGTACGGTCAGGTGCGCCGAAACATGCTCCCATGGCGGCAGGGATGCCGAATCCCATGGTACCGCAACCACCTGAGGTTACTACTGAGCGTGGCTTGGTGAACTGGAAGTAGCGGCAGGCAAACATCTGGTTCTGGCCTACGTCGGTTACCATGATTCCTTCATGGTTCGTGGCCTCTGATACCTTGCGTACAACCTCACCCATAAGGATTGGACCTTCTGTCGGGTTGAGGGCAGGGTTGATGACCATATTGAACTCCTTCTCTGCGTATGGTTTGAAACCGTCAATCCATGCCTGATGACTGGCAGGATTGACCTTTTCGCATATTGCAGCCATCGTCTCCTTGCAGTCTCCAAGTACAGCCAGATTGACTTTGACGTTCTTGTCAATCTCTGATGGGTCTATCTCAAGGTGAATGATCTTTGCCTGTTTTGCGTATGTCTTCAGGTTGCCGGTCACGCGGTCGTCAAAACGCATGCCTACTGCAATCAGAAGATCACACTGGTTTGTCATGACATTCGGTCCCAGGTTTCCGTGCATTCCAAGACGGCCCATGTTCAGTGGGTGGTCGCTTGGAGCAGCAGAAAGACCAAGGAAGGTTGTTCCGAATGGAATCTGTGCCTTCTGGCAGAGCTCAAGCAGCTCATTGCGTGCACCGGCCAGTTCAACTCCCTGACCTACCAGCATGAACGGCTTTTCTGCCGCATTGATCATCTGGGCTGCCTGCTCTATGATTTCCGGCTCACACTGTGGAACCGGTTTGTATGAACGTATGAAGTCAACCTTCTGTGGCTCATAGTCAATCATTGCAGTCTGGGCATTCTTTGTGAAGTCCAGTACTACAGGACCTGGTCTGCCAGACTTTGCAATATAGAATGCGCGGGCAACGGCCCATGCAATGTCCTCAGCGCGGCGTATCTGGTAATTCCACTTTGTGATAGGCTGTGTGACGCCTACTACGTCAACCTCCTGGAAAGCATCGGTTCCCAGCATGGCTGCGCCAACCTGACCGCAGACTACCACCAGCGGGGTAGAGTCAATCATGGCATCGGCCACACCGGTAATGGTGTTCATGGCACCTGGGCCTGAAGTTACTATCACGCAACCTACGCGGCCGCTTACACGTGCGTAGCCCTGTGCTGCATGCACGGCTGCCTGCTCGTGACGTACCAATATGTGATTGAGCGAATCCTTGTGGTCGTACAGCGCATCATACGTAGGCATGATGGAGCCGCCTGGGTAACCGAACAGAACGTCAACCCCTTCGTGCTCAAGGCTGCGCATCAGCGCTTCTGCTCCTGAAATTCTTTCTGCCATTTAGTCTATGATTCTAACGCCGCCCTTGTCGGCTGATGATACTGATTGTGCGTATGCCCTGAGAGCCTTGCTTACAACGCGGTTGCGCTTGAGCGGCTGCTGAGGACGTGCTGCAAGTTCTTCGTCAGAGAGCTTAACGTTGATGCTGCGGCTTGGTATGTCAATGACAATGATGTCACCGTCCTTGATCTTGCCTATGTTGCCGCCGCTTGCAGCCTCTGGTGAAATGTGGCCGATGCTGAGTCCTGATGTACCGCCTGAGAAACGGCCGTCAGTGATCAGGGCACACTCCTTACCCATGTGCATTGACTTGATGTATGAGGTAGGGTAGAGCATCTCCTGCATGCCAGGACCGCCCTTTGGACCTTCATGTGTGATTACCACGCAGTCACCCTTCTTTACCTTTCCGCCCAGGATGCCCTCGCAGGCATCTTCCTGAGAGTCAAATACTACAGCCGGACCCTCAAAGTGCCAAAGCTCAGGTGCTACGCCGGCAGTCTTGACAACGCAGCCGTCCTGTGCAATGTTGCCGAACAGTACAGCCATGCCGCCGTCCTTTGTGTAGGCGTGCTCAATGTCACGGATACAGCCGTTTGCGCGGTCTGTGTCAAGTGACTCCCACTGGCAATCCTGGCTGCCCATTACGGTGCTGAACTTGCCTGCAGGTGCTGAGTGGTATATGCGTGATGCTTCCGGATCAATGGTATCACCGGTAATTGAGTATTTCTTAAGGTCTTCACCAAGTGTGGCGCCGTTTACGCGCTTGCAGCTCAGGTCAAGAAGGTTGCCCTTTGCCAGCTCACCCATGATGCCCAGGATACCGCCTGCGCGGTTCTCTTCCTGGATAGAGTACTTCTGCCAGTTCGGTGAAAGCTTGCACAGGAATGGAACCTTGCGTGAAAGTGCGTCAATGTCCTGCATTCTGAAATCAACCTCGGCCTCCTGTGCAACTGCAAGCAGGTGCAGTACGGTGTTGGTCGATGCTCCCATGGCAATGTCAAGTGTCATTGCGTTCAGGAATGCTGCGCGTGTGGCGATGCTGCGTGGAAGTACGCTCTCGTCACCTTCTTCATAATACTTGAATGCGTTCTTCACAATCAGCTTGGCTGCATCGCGGAAAAGCTGGATGCGGTTCTTGTGTGTTGCCAGGATGGAACCGTTGCCAGGGAGTGACAGACCTATGGCCTCAGTCAGCGAGTTCATTGAGTTTGCGGTGAACATGCCTGAGCATGCGCGGCAGCGCGGGCAGGCTGAGTGCTCTGTGATGTCGGGCTCGTCAGCGCTGACGGTTGGGTCACGACCCTTTACCATGGCTGTGATAAGGTCTGCGGTCTCTCCGTTGACCTTGCCGGCCTCCATAGGGCCTCCGGAAACGAAGACTGCAGGTATGTTGAGTCTCATGGCTGCCATGAGCATTCCTGGAGTAACCTTGTCACAGTTTGATATGCAGATCATGGCATCGGCCTTGTGGGCGTTTACCATGTACTCGACAGAGTCAGCTATTACGTCGCGTGATGGGAGGGAGTATAACATACCGTCATGTCCCATGGCGATGCCGTCGTCAACGGCAATTGTGTTGAACTCAGCTGCATAGCAACCGAGCTTCTCTATCTCTTCCTTTACAATCTGGCCAATTTCATGCAGATGTGTGTGACCTGGTACGAATTGGGTGAATGAGTTAACAATGGCAATGATAGGCTTGCCGAACATCTCTCTCTTCATGCCGTTGGCCACCCAAAGTGCCCTGGCACCAGCCATGCGCCTTCCTTCTGTAGTCTGGGCGCTTCTCAATGGTTTTTTCATAGTCTGAATTGTGAACTGCAAAAGTACTCCTTTATATCCGTATTGACAATAATTTAAAATAAAAAAACGGCTTATGGCCGTTATTACTGACCGATTCCGGAAAAATACCTATATTTGCAATTCGTGACTGGGAACGTTGTGTCTGGTTTGGTATGCTTTTTGTACTGATCCCAACGTGCCAGTCCATTTGGCAGAAAAAGAAAAAGAATAGATAAATGGGTTTTAATGAATTCATAGGCAAGATTTTCGGCAACAAGGCCTCCCGAGACATGAAGGAGATCCAGCCTTGGGTTGAGAAGGTCAAGAAAGCCTATCCAAAGTATGAGAATGTAACTAATGACGAGCTGCGTCAGACAATCACCGATATCCGTAAGAAGGTACGTGACTTTGTGATTCCTGAGCAGACCCGTATGGCTGAACTCAAGGCCAAGGTTGAGCAGACAGAACTTGAGGACCGCGAGCCTCTGTTCAATCAGATTGACAAGCTTGAGAAGGAGATCATGGACCGCTATGAAGTGGTTCTTGATGAGGTCCTTCCTGACGTCTTTGCTGTTGTCAAGGAGTCTGCAAGGCGCTTTGCCCAGAATGAGGAGGTTGTCGTAACGGCATCGGATTTTGACCGTGAACTTGCTGCTACAAAGGATTTTGTACGCATTGAGGATGACAAGGCAATCTACTCGAACCACTGGCAGGCCGGCGGTAATGATACTGTATGGAACATGATCCATTATGACGTACAGCTCTTTGGTGGCGTTGTACTTCATAAGGGTAAGATTGCAGAGATGGCAACCGGTGAAGGAAAGACTCTGGTGGCAACTCTTCCGGTGTTCCTGAATGCATTGACCGGCAACGGTGTCCATGTGGTTACCGTGAATGACTATCTGGCAAAGCGTGACTCTGAGTGGATGGGGCCTCTGTACATGTTCCACGGACTCTCGGTTGACTGCATCGACAAGCATCAGCCAAACTCTGAGGCCAGAAGGAATGCATACCGATGCGACATTACATTCGGTACCAACAACGAGTTCGGTTTTGACTACCTGCGTGACAATATGGCAGGAAATCCGAATGAACTTGTTCAGCGCGGACACAATTATGCAATTGTCGATGAGGTTGACTCTGTGCTTATTGACGATGCCAGAACACCTCTTATTATATCAGGTCCTGTTCCAAAGGGTGAGGATCAGCAGTTTGAGCAGCTCCGTCCGCAGGTTGAGCAGCTCTATGAGGCCCAGAAGCGTCTGGCTACCCAGTTCCTGGCCGATGCCCGCAAGAAGATTGCCTCTGAGAATGCTGATGAGAAGGCCGAGGGCTTCCTTGCACTCTTCCGCAGCTACAAGGCTCTGCCTAAGAACAAGGCTCTCATCAAGTTCCTGAGCGAACCGGGAATGAAGGTGGGCATGCAGAAAACAGAAGAGATCTACATGGAGCAGCAGAACAAGCGTATGCCTGAGGCTGTTGAGCCACTCTACTTTGTCATTGACGAGAAGCTGAACAGCGTTGACCTGACAGACCGTGGTGTTGAGCTTATCAGCGGCAACCAGCAGGAGGCAGACTTCTTTGTATTGCCTGACATTGCATCGCAGCTTTCTGAACTTGAAGGCATCACCGATATCTCAAATGAAGAGAGAATGACCAGAAAGGATGCCCTGCTTACCAATTATTCAATCAAGAGCGAGCGTATCCATACAGTCAATCAGCTTCTCAAGGCTTACGCCATGTTTGAGAAGGATGTTGAATACATTGTTGATGAAGAGGGTCAGGTCAAGATTGTTGATGAGCAGACCGGACGTGTCATGGAGGGACGCCGTTACTCAGACGGCCTCCATCAGGCCATTGAGGCCAAGGAGCGCGTAAAGGTCCAGGCTGCAACCCAGACATTTGCAACGATTACCCTGCAGAACTACTTCCGTATGTATCACAAGCTGTCCGGTATGACCGGTACTGCTGAGACAGAGGCAGGAGAGTTCTGGGATATCTATAAACTTGATGTAGTTGTCATTCCTACCAACAGGCCTATTGCCCGCAAGGATATGAATGACCGTATCTACAAGACCAAGCGTGAGAAGTATAAGGCTGTAATTGAAGAGATTGTCAGACTGGTGGGTGAGGGCCGTCCTGTACTGGTAGGTACCACATCGGTTGAAATCAGTGAGCAGTTGAGCCGTATGCTTACCATGCGCAAGATTGAGCACAACGTGCTGAATGCAAAGCTGCATCAGCGTGAGGCTGAGATCGTTGCACGTGCCGGTCAGAAGAGTATCGTTACCATTGCCACCAACATGGCAGGTCGTGGTACCGATATCAAGCTGAGCGATGAGGTCAAGGCTGCAGGCGGTCTTGCAATCATCGGTACCGAGCGTCATGAGAGCCGCCGTGTTGACCGTCAGTTGCGTGGCCGTTCAGGACGTCAGGGTGACCCGGGTTCATCAGTGTTCTACATCTCTCTTGAGGATAACCTGATGCGTCTGTTCGGTTCTGACAGGATTGCACCTCTCATGGACAAGATGGGTCTGCAGGAGGATGAGATGATTGAGAACAACTTCATCACCAAGCGTATTGAGCAGGCTCAGAAGAAGGTTGAGGAGAACCACTTCGGTGTACGTAAGCGTCTACTTAAGAACGATGACGTGATGAACAAGCAGCGTACCGTTATCTATGAGAAGCGCCGTCACGCCCTTATGGGTGAGCGCATCGGCATGGATATCGCAAATATGATTTACGACCGATGCGCAGTTGCAGTTGACAACTGTGCTGACTATGAGAGCCTCCAGATGGAGCTGTTCCGCGTGCTGGCAATTGAGATTCCGTTCCAGGAGCAGGAGTTCTACAGCATGAAGCCTGAAGCCAAGGTTGACAGCATCTTTGAGGCAGCCATGTCAAACTTCAAGCGTAAGTGTGACCACATGGCTCAGGTTGTACTGCCGGTAATCCAGAGGGTCATTGAGGAGCATGGAGACAGGTTCATCAACATTCTGATTCCGGTAACAGACGGTCGCAGGATATACCAGATTCCATGTAACCTGAAGCAGGCTGCAGAGTCTGAGGGCCGTGAGGTTGTAAAGGCGTTCCAGAAGGCAATTCTCCTGCACACCATTGATGAGTGCTGGAAGGAAAACCTCAGGGAACTTGATGAACTGAAGCACTCGGTACAGAATGCAAGCTATGAGCAGAAGGATCCGCTCCTTATCTTCAAGCTTGAGTCTGTGAATCTGTTTGACAGCATGGTCAACAAGATGAATGACCAGACCGTATCAATCCTGATGCGTGGACAGGTTCCTGAGCCGGATCCGGAGAAGATCCGTGAGGCCCGTGAACAGCAGGCCGCTGCACAGGCAGCCGCTCAGCGCAGACAGATGATGGAGAGCCACATGCAGCAGGCTCCGATGGAGGATCCTTCACAGAGAGCAGCTGCCCAACGTGATACCCGTCAGATGGTACGCGAGCCTATGAAGGTAGAGAAGACTCCGGGCCGCAATGATCCATGTCCTTGCGGCAGCGGAAAGAAGTATAAGGCCTGCCATGGCCGTAACCTTTGAAATCAAGTGTAATGAAATTAGGTGACAGAGCTTTTGCAGACCTGGTTGGTGTTCTGGAGAAATCTCTTCAGGAGTTCAGGGCGCATACAGACAGTCCGGTAGTTACGGACATCAGGATTCAGGCAGTGCGTGAATCCGGTGAATTGATTGTCTCAGATGATGACAAGGTGCTGGACACTCTCATCATACCTGACTTTGCAGAATATACTGAGCAGGAATTCCAGAAGTCAATCTCGCGTGAACTGCAGAGGGCACTCAAGCATATTGATTCTGTCACTCCACTTGAGTCGCTTGGAATCTGGAAACCGTTCTCATTCATCCTTGTTGATGATGAAGGTGAGACACTTGAGGAGCTCATGCTCTTTGATGATGAATCATCGTTGGTAAGCCAGTCCCTTATGGATGGACTTGATGAGGAACTTGATGAATTCCTGAGAACTCTTCTTGACTGAAGTATAATAATCCTTAACGATTGTTAGGCATAGAAAACTCTGGGGTACTCCCAGAGTTTTTTTGTTTTAATTTTGCACTGAAATCAGGTGGAAAAGGCTATGGACAAGGATAAAGTCAGGACTCATATTCTTCATAAAGCACTGGAAATGTTCTCGGAGAGGGGTGTTTCAGCAGTGCGCATGGATGACATAGCCAGAAAACTGTCCGTGTCAAAGAGAACGTTGTATGAGATGTTCAGTACCAAGGAGAATCTTCTTCTGGAGTGTGTTACCCTGCATTGCCATGAGGAGTACCAGCTGCTTGAGGAGCAGATAGCATCGGGAAAGGACGTGCTGACTATCTCGTTGAACTATCTTACCATGGCGGCATCGCATTCCACTGATGTCAACCCGGTTTTTCTTGAGGACATGAAGAAGTCTGTTGTTCTGTCAGAATGGTTTGAAAAACTGAATAATACCTTTGAGGAGGGTGTTCTGAAGATACTGAAACTGGGTGTGTCCCAGGGAGTCTTCAGGACAGATGTTGACCTTGAGGTTGCTGCAGCTGCGTCAAAGGCTATAAGGGACTCGTTCATGAAGCGGGGGGCCGACCGCAAGTTCAGTATGAAGCAGGTTTTTGAGTCGGCCATACTTGTCCAGCTCAGAGGCCTGTCAACCCAGAAGGGTATTGAATTACTTGAAAATTTTAAGGCTTATAATAAATGATGAAAAGAAAGATTTTTTCTTGCATTGGCGCTCTCTTGATGGGTGCGCTGGTAAGTGTTCCGGTCAAGGCACAGGATGTGGTTACCGTGCTTGACCTGACTCTTGAAGATGCTATCAGGATTGCCGTCTCAACCAATCCTACAATTGTGGTGGCTGACCAGCAGATCCAGTTGAAGAAGATCAGCAGCGATGAGGCGTGGCAGGCACTCCTGCCGACTGCCGATTTCTCGGGAACAGTCAGCTATACCGTTCTTGCCGCTACAATGAAACTGAACGACATGGTGTTCAAGATGGGTCAGGACAATACAAGCACATGGAACGGCCAGTTCCAGGTCAGCCTGCCGGTATTCGCACCGACCATCTACGCTACCATGAACATGACAAAGACTGACCTGCAGCAGGCTGTAGAGCAGGCACGCAGTTCCCGTCTTGATCTTGTGAATCAGGTTACAAAGGCATACTACCAGCTGATTCTGGCCCAGGACAGCTATGAGGTGCTCCAGCAGGGATATGCCCAGGCCGAGGCAAACTACAATGTAGTAAACTCAATGTATGAGCTGGGCGGTACAAGTGAATATGACAAGATCAGCGCCGAGGTTCAGATGCGCAGCCTTAACCCGACTGTCATATCTGCCCGTAACGGCGTCAACCTGGCAAAGCTGCAGCTGATGGTTCTTATGGGACTGGATGGGGAGTATGATATTGAAGTCCATGGTTCACTGAAGGATTACGAGTCATCAATGTATGAGGATATCCTGAATGATGAGAACTTCACGCTTGACAACAACACCTCAATCCGTCAGCTTGACATCAACCAGACACTCCTTAACCAGAACCTGCGTGTTCAGAAGATGAACTTCTTGCCGACCCTTGCTCTGGTAGGTTCATACTCAATGCAGTCTTTGTATAATGACAACTGGAAGGTGGCTGACTATACCTGGGCAAAGAGTTCATCGGTAGTACTGTCCATGTCTGTGCCTATCTTCAAGATGGGAAACTTCACAAAACTCAAGAGTACCAAGCTGCAGATAAACCAGTTGGCCGAGAACCGCACCAATACGGAACGTATGCTGAACATGCAGGTGCGCAGTTATCTGGACAATATGAAGGCCAGTGCCGAGCAGGTTTCAAGTAACCGTGAGGCAATCCTTCAGGCAGAGAAGGGACGTGAGATTGCAGAGAAGAGATATGAGGTAGGTAAGGGTACAATCCTGGAACTCAACA
Organism: Bacteroidaceae bacterium; assembly: GCA_024398535.1. GTDB lineage: Bacteria > Bacteroidota > Bacteroidia > Bacteroidales > Bacteroidaceae > Colenecus. The sequence continues at coordinate 21,273 of JAKSIY010000020.1, read as the reverse complement.
ACTCTGAGGTATCCCTGACCCAGGCCAGACTGACTTACAGCCAGTCAATATATGACTACCTGTCAGCAAAGGCTGATCTTGACAAGACTATCGGAGTTGATGACAATCTCTATGTTGATGAATAAAAAAGAAAACAAGATATGAAGACAATTGAAAATTCACTGATTATTCTTGCCCTGGCTGCATTGACTGCCTGTGGCGGAAAGCAGAACTCAGCAGCAGTAGAGACAGTGGCTGTTGCAACCCCTAAGGTAAAGCTGGCATCAGTTAAGGCTGAGGCAGTTGACCAGATCCTGACCTATTCTGCAACCGTAGAAGGTGATGTGGTAAACAATATTGCTCCGGCTGCTCCGACACGTATCGAGAAGATTCTTGTTGAGGTAGGCGACAACGTACGCAAGGGCCAGAAGCTGGTTCAGATGGACGCTTCAAACCTGAAGCAGCTTGAACTCCAGATGAAGAACCTTGAGGTTGAGTTCAATCGTATTGACCAGCTTTATAAAGTAGGTGGTGTCTCAAAGGCAGAGTGGGACAACATGAACATGCAGATTGAGATCAACAAGACAAGCTATGCAAACCTGCTTGAGAATACCCAGCTGGTAAGCCCTATTGACGGCGTGGTTACTGCCCGCAACTATGACAACGGTGATCTCTATGCAGGTCAGCCTGTACTGGTGGTTCAGCGCATCGCTCCTGTCAAGTTGGTCATCAACGTGTCTGAGCAGTACTTCTCAAGAGTTAAGATCGGCGATGCTGCCACCATTGAGCTGGATGCATATCCAGGTGAGTCGTTCACCGGCAAGCTCTCACTGATCTATCCTACAATCGATGCCAGCACTCACACCTTCCCAGTTGAGATCTCTGTAGCAAACGCAGACCGCAAGCTCCGTCCGGGTATGTTCGCAAGGGCATCGCTCAACCTTGGCGCAGAGAGCCATGTGGTTGTTCCTGACGTAGCAATCGTAAAGCGTGCCGGTTCCGGTGACCGTTTTGTATATGTATATAACAATGGTAAGGTTGACTACACCAAGGTAGAACTGGGTCAGCGCATGGGTGACCGCTATGAGATTCTCTCAGGTGTAGAAACCGATGCCCAGATTGTAGTTGCAGGTCAGTCAAAGCTTGCTGACGGCGTTGAAGTTGAGGTAGAAAAGTAAAACCATAAAACATAATTCCTTATGAGTCTTTACGAAGGAGCGGTCAAAAGACCAATCATGACGGCATTGTGTTTCATTGCCGTGGTAATCTTTGGATTGTTCTCATTCTCAAAGTTGCCGATTGACCAGCTGCCTGACATTGAGTCGAACACGATCATGGTGTTCACCTACTACTCAGGTGCCAGTGCAACTGATATTGAGAACAATGTTACCCGTCCTCTTGAGAGTACGCTGAACAGTTGCAGCTACATCAAGCATGTGACTTCAAAGTCTTCAGAGAACGTGTCTGTGGTAACCCTGGAGTTTGAGTACGGCCATAACATTGATGACCTGACGAACGATGTCCGTGACAAGTTGAGCATGATCTCAACTTCACTCCCTGAAGATGCTGGAACTCCTATCATCTTCAAATTTGACACCAGCATGATGCCTATCATGATGCTGTCGGTTCAGGCCGATGAGAGTCAGCCTGCACTTTACAAGATTCTTGATGAGGGTGTGGCCAATCCGCTGGCACGTATTCCAGGCGTAGGTACCGTATCTATTGCCGGTGCCCCTGAACGTGAGATCTACGTATATTGCGATCCTCAGAAGCTTGAGGCATACAACCTGACCATTGAGGCCATCAGTGCTGTAATCAGTCAGGAGAATAGAAACATTCCGGGCGGTAACATTGATATAGGTAATGAGACATTCTCACTGCGTGTAGAGGGTGAGTTCAAGGATCCTACAGAGATGTCAAGGATTGTGGTTGCATCGTTCGGCGGAAAGAATGTATATCTAAGTGACGTTGCAAGAATCGTTGATACAACCCAGGAGCGTGCCCAGGAGTCTTACAGCAACGGCCGCAAGGGTGCCATGATGATTATCCAGAAGCAGACCGGTGCCAATACCGTAGAGATCTGCCGCAAGGTCAACGCCATGCTGCCGCAGCTCCAGAAGGGTCTTCCTTCTGATGTCAACATAGGTGTCATTGTAGATGGCTCGAATGATATCATCCAGACCGTGAAGTCTCTGGGCGAGACAATTGCATACGCTCTTCTCTTTGTAATCCTGGTGGTTTACTTCTTTACAGGACGCTGGAGAGCTACAATCGTAGTTGCAATCACAATTCCGCTGTCACTCATTGCATCGTTCATATATCTTGCAGTGACCAACGGTTCGCTGAACATCATCTCACTGAGCTGTCTTACCATAGCAATCGGTATGGTCGTGGACGATGCCATTGTGGTGCTTGAGAATGTCACGACCCACATTGAGCGTGGTTCTGATCCTAAACAGGCTGCCATCCACGCAACCAATGAGGTTGCTATCTCTGTAATTGCATCGACCCTGACTATCCTTGCCGTATTCTTCCCGCTGACCATGATTTCCGGTATGACCGGTGTGATGTTCAAGCAGCTGGGCTACATGATGTGTATCATCATGACAATCTCAACGGTGACAGCGCTCTCGCTGACTCCTATGCTCTGCTCACGTATGCTGAAGCTTGAGAAGAGGCAGAACAAGGTTCATCAGACTATCTATGGTCCTATCCAGAAGGCTCTTGACAGACTGGATGTATGGTACGCCAAGCGTATCAACTGGGCTGTAAAGCACAGAAAGACCGTATTCGGAGCCTGTGTCGTACTCTTTGCAGTATCAATGTCACAGGCCGGCAGACTCAAGACCGAGTTCTTCCCGTCAGATGACCAGTCACGTGTGACCGCTACTATCTACATGCCTATCAGTACAAATACTGAGAGGTCAAAGGTCGTAGCCGCTGAGCTTGCCAGGAAGTGGATGGACCGTTATGGCGATGACCTGAAGGTCTGCAACTACCGTGTAGGTTCTGCCGATGAGAACAACACCTTTGCATCGATGCAGACAAACGGTACCTATGTAATCTCAATGACCCTCTCGCTCGTTGACCTTAAGGACAGGTCAATAACTTCTGACCAGGTTGTGGCAGATATGCGTGAGGATATGAACAACATTCCTGAGATTGAGAGATTCATGGTTACTGCCGGTGGCGGTATGAGCATGGGTAGCCAGTCTTCAGCTAAGTTTGAGATCTACGGTTATGACTTTGATGAGACAGACCGCGTGGCACAGGAGTTCATTTCCAGAATCAGGAACGTGAAGGGTGTCGGTGAGGCTTATGTCAGCCGTGACAAGTATCAGCCGGAGTATCATGTGGAATTTGACCGTGAGAAGCTTGCTCAGAACGGCCTGAACCTGACCACTGCGGCATCGTTCCTCAGGAACCGTATGTATGGCTCAATGGCATCGTACTACCGTGAGGATGGCGAGGAGTACAGCATCAAGGTAAAGTATGCCCCTGAATTCCGCACAGAACTGTCTGACATTGAGAATATCCTTCTTTATGGAAACGGTGCAAACGCTGTCCGTGTAAAGGATGTAGGCCGTGTCGTGGAGGAGTTCACTCCACCTTCAATTGAGCGTAAGGATCGTCAGAGAATCAATACCGTTACCTGCGTCGTTGCCGGTGGTTCGGCACTGAGTGACGTAGTAAGCGCCGGTCAGAAGATTATTGAGGATATGGACCTGCCTGAAGGTGTCAGCGTGCAGATTGCCGGTGACTATGAGGAGCAGCAGGATTCATTCAAGGATATGGCTACTCTGGCAATCATCATCATTCTGCTGGTATTCATTGTGATGGCTGCCCAGTTTGAATCTCTGACACTGCCTTTCATCATCATGTTCTCAATTCCGTTTGCCCTGAGCGGTATCGTCATTGCCCTTGCCCTGACCGGAACCTCACTGAACATTATGAGCCTTCTGGGTGGTATCATGCTGATTGGTATCGTAGTAAAGAACGGTATTGTGCTTATTGACTACACCATCCTGTGCCGTGAGCGTGGCATGTCTGCCATCCTGGCAACCACTACTGCTGCCAGAAGCCGTCTGCGTCCTGTACTCATGACTACCCTGACAACCATCCTGGGTATGATTCCTATGGCTTTGAGCCATGGACAGGGTGCTGCCATGTGGAGGCCGCTGGGCGTATCGGTAATAGGTGGTCTTACAATCTCTACTGTGCTGACCCTTCTGCTTGTGCCGGTTCTGTTCTGCGCATTTGAGGGTGTCTCTATCAGAAGAGGCCGCAAGGCACACAGAAAGCAGCTTGAACTTGCTGCATACTGGAATGAGAACAAGGCAGAGTTCCTTCATGACAAGACTGCCAGAATTGATATGAACTAATAATGCAGATGCTACTATGAAATCTATTCTGATAACATTTGATCAGGCATATACTGAGAGGATCATAGATCTTCTGACCAGAATGAACTGCCGCGGCTTCTCAATGGTTGAGCAGCTGATGGGACGTGGCTCAAAGACCGGTGAACCGCATTATGGCTCGCACGCATGGCCATCCATGTGCACGGGTATCCTGGCTGTGGTTGAAGAGAGCCATGTGGATCCATTGCTTGAAGAACTTCATGCAATGGACCTCAAGACAGAGAAGCTTGGCCTGAGGGCTTTTGTCTGGAACATTGAAAAGATGATTTGACAGCAAAAAAGGCTTGTCATACAAAAAAGGCTTGGCAGTCTGCCAAGCCTTTTTTGTGCCTGTATTATTCGTTGGGGTCAGAGATTTGACTGCCATCCCTGTGCCTTAAGCTCAACCTCCTGGCCGCTTCTTGTGACCAGATGCTGGCCAAGCTCAGGACGGGTCATGTGGCCGATTATCTTTACGTCCTTAAGCTGCAGGACCTTGTCGTGGTCAGTCAGTGGAACCGTGAACAGAAGTTCGTAATCCTCACCGCCGTTCAGGGCACAGGTGTAAACGTCCATGTTCAGCTCTTCTGCCATCACTGCAGTCTCATAGTCAATAGGGATGCGCTCTTCATATACGCTGCAGCCGGTGCCGCTCTGCCTGCACAGGTGCATCAACTCTGATGATAGTCCGTCTGAGATATCCATCATTGAGGTCGGCTTGATTCCGGCCTTGTCCAGTTGCTCTATGATGTCACCGCGTGCCTCTGGCTTGAGCTGGCGTTCCAGAATGTATTCCTTGCCGGCAAAGTCCGGAGAGAACGGCTCCTGAAGATTCTTTGGGTCACTGTAATAGACCGCCTTCTCTCTTTCCAGAAGCTGCAGGCCCATGTATGCTGCGCCCAGATTGCCGGAAACGCAGATCAGGTCATTCTGTCCGGCTCCGTTCCTGAATACAATCCGGTCCTTGTCTGCTTCTCCTATGCAGGTTATGCTGATTGCAAGTCCGGTCAGGGAAGATGTCGTGTCTCCTCCCACCAGATCCACTCCGTGCTTCTGGCAGGCAAGCAGGACTCCTGCATAGAAATCCTCCATGTCCTCTACTGAGAACCGTTTGCTCAAGGCTACGGAAAGCGTCATCTGGCGCGGTGTTCCGTTCATTGCATAAATGTCAGAGATATTTACCATTGCGGCCTTGTACCCAAGGTGCTTGAGTGGAACGTATGTCAGGTCAAAATGCACACCTTCCATCAGCATGTCGGTGGTGACGAGTGTCTGTTTCCCTTTGTAGTCAAGGACTGCAGCGTCATCGCCTATTCCGTATGCGGTCGATGCATTCACGTTCTCAATTCCCTTGGTGAGGTGGTCAATGAGACCGAACTCTCCGTATTCTGATATTTCAGTTCTCTTCATCTGTTGAAATTTCTGATGTGTTCAGTTATCATATTGTCAAATTGCGTGCCATTATGTACGAATTGCGCATCGACCGGCAGTATGAATGTACGGTCTGCAAGAGTGTCAGGCATGCTGATTGCTGACAGGCGCGCTGCATCTTTCTCTGTGGTTATCATTATGGCGTCACGGCCGGCTTTCTCAAGAGCCGCAGCCATCTTCATGACGTCATCATTGCTGAATGAGTGATGGTCCGGGAATGTCAGTTCAGAGACAGTGAAGCCCAATTCCTTCAGATGCTCTCTCATGGGGCGCGGTTCAGCGATGCCTGTCATCATGAGGGCGCATCCCTGAGCCGGTTCCTGTGCTCCCTGCCTGAGTGCCCTGAGTGATCCGTAGCGGAGCGTTGTGAAGAAGACTGGCTTTCCGAACCTGCCGTAGCGCGCTGCCTCTGACTCAATCTGCCCAGGGCTGATTCCCGCCGGACATTTGGTCATGACAATTATGTCGGAGCGCGATGCCCCTGAGACCCGTTCGCGCAGACGTCCGGCCGGTATAACGGCATCGTCAAGCATGTTGCGGCTGTAGTCTGTGAGCACGATGCTCAGTGACGGTCTGACTGCCCTGTGCTGGAAGGCATCGTCTAGGAGAATCACGTCAGGTCTTACGCTCTCCAAGAGGTTGCGGATGCCTATGGCTCTCTTCTCTGATACGGCTACGCTGACGTCCGGATATCTGAGGTGCATCTGGAACGGTTCGTCTCCGATTTCCGGCTGGGTGGTTGCCGGGCCTGCAAGAATGTATCCGCTGGTGGCACGTCTGTATCCCCTGCTTAAGACAACTACTTTATATTGGTCCTTCAATAATTCAATAAGGTGCTGTATCATGGGGGTCTTTCCCGTTCCGCCGACGGTGATGTTGCCGACGCAGATTACAGGTACAGGAAAACTCTCTGATTTGAAGATTCCATGGTCGTACAGAATGTTCCGTATCTGCTGGGCAGCCGAGTACAGGGCTGCAGCAGGGGCCAGTGTTCTGTATGTCCTGAAACTGTTCATTGTGCTTGTGTCTGGACCACAAAGTTAGCAAAAGGGACGGTAAAAGTTCGTACAGATATTCAAATGACTTAATAACTGAAAAAAAACGTGCTTTTATAGTGAAAAACTATCTCAATGTCCAAAAAAAGTTGTAATTTGCACCCGATTTTTAGGCAGTTTAGAAAAACGAGGACCAAGGAAAGATGCTCGAGTGGTTGAAGAGGCACGCCTGGAAAGCGTGTAAACGTCAAAAGCGTTTCCGGGGTTCGAATCCCCGTCTTTCCGCAGTGAAAGGGGGTTAAATTGCTGAGAAACAAAGAAATAAATTGAAATTAAAATAATAAATACTAACTAATTAAAGAAACTCAAAATGAAAAAGTTTTTTGCATTCGTTGCAATGATGGGACTTCTGACATTCGGATTTACCCAGAACGTGAACGCTCAGGACGAGGCAGCTCCTGCAGTTACTGAGGAGGTAGCAGCTGAAGAGGTTGCTGAGGCTGAAGAGGAGGTTGTAGAGGAAGTTGCTGCTCCTATTGAGGAGGAGTCAGTTGGTCTCCACAAGAACCTGAAGGTTAAGTTTATTGAGGGTAACGCAGGCTTCATGTCTCTCGTTGCTGTAGCATTGATCCTTGGTCTTGCTCTCTGCATCGAGCGTATCATTTTCCTCAGCCTTTCTGAGATCAACAGCAAGAAGCTCATGAAGGAAATCGAGGAGGCTCTTGAGAAGGGTGACGTTGAGGGTGCCAAGACACTCTGCCGTGACACAAGAGGTCCAGTTGCTTCTATCTGCTATCAGGGTCTTATGAGAATCGACGAGGGTGTTGACGTAGTTGAGCGCTCAGTTGTTTCTTACGGTAGCGTACAGGCTTCTAACCTTGAGAAGAACCTCTCATGGATCACACTGTTCATCGCCATGTCTCCATCTCTGGGATTCCTTGGAACTGTAATCGGTATGGTTCAGGCATTCGATGATATCCAGAAGGCTGGTGATATTTCTCCTACAGTTGTTGCCGGTGGTATGAAGGTCGCTCTGATCACCACTATCTTCGGTATCGTTGTAGCTCTTGTACTTCAGGTATTCTATAACTATATCCTTAGCAAGGTTGAGGCCCTCAACACAGATATGGAGGACTCTTCAGTTACTCTGCTGGATATCATCATGAAGTACAACCTGAAGTTCAAGAAGTAATTATTTAACTGAATCCGAGATGAAAAAAATAGGTGCATCTAAAATTGCCCTGTGGATCCTCTTTATCGTATCTGCCGTAGTTCTTGGTATGTTCTTCGGCGTAGGATTTGGCGAGCAGGACACAATTAACGGCAATGTGTACACAGCACCAGCCAACACCAGCATCCTGCTGATCTGGTTGTATGCTCTGGTATGCATCTGCGCCGGCGCAGTTGTAATATTCTCTGTTATCAATGGTATCAAGAATGCCATCGGCAGAGATAAGAGTGAGAAAAGAAAGAGCTGGCTTGGTCCGGTTATCCTTCTGACAATCGTTGTAATTGTAGCATCATACTTCATGGCCAGCACTACTCCAGTGCGTCTTGGTGACAACACTCTGTTTGAGAATGTTGCCCAGCTCAAGCTTGTTGATGTATGTATCTATACAATCTATTTTCTTGTACTTGCTTCAATCGGACTTTCTGCACTTTCTGTTACAGGAATCTTCAAGTCTAAGAAGTAATTAAAACAAGTTTGAAGCATGGGAAAAAGTAGTAGAAAAGTTCCAGGATTGAATTCATCTTCAACCGCTGACATCTCCTTCATTCTGCTCATCTTCTTCCTTATTACAACCTCTATGGATACAGATATGGGTCTTACCCGTCGTCTGCCAGAGTGGGATCCTAATGCACAGGAAGAGGAGGTAAAGATCAAGGAGCGAAATGTGATGACCGTTCTTGTTAACGCAAACAACGAGATTCTCTGCCGCGGTGAGGTGATCAATATCAGCGAACTCAAGGATCGTGCCAAGGAGTTCATCGCCAATCCTGAAGATAAGGCGAACCTCCCAGCAAAAGAAGAGTATGATATCAAGGGTTTCGGAACTGTAGTAACAACAGTTAAGCATGTAATTTCTCTGCAGACTGACCGTTCTACAGATTACGATATCTATTTCAAAGTCCAGAACGAGCTGAGTAAGGCTTACAATGAACTCCGTGATGAGTGGTGTTGGGCAACCTTCCATCATCATCTGATTGATTGTACCGAGGATCAGGTTACCTATGCAAAGGGTATGTATCCTTCAAAGATCTCAGAGGCTGAACCAAAACAGTATAATTGATTATGAGCAAGTTTAGAGGTAATGGAAAAAGAGAAATGCCGGAGTTGAATACTTCGTCACTTCCTGACTTGATTTTCTCATTTCTGTTCTTCATCATGATGGTAACATCTATGCGTGAAGTTGAGCTCAAGGTTCAGTTTACTGTTCCGCAGGGTTCTGAAATAGAGAAGCTTGAAAAGAAATCTCTTGTATCTCACATCTACATTGGTTCACCAACCAGAGAGCTCCGCGGCCAGTATGGTCCTGGAACACGTATTCAGCTGAACGACAAGTATGCTGAGGTTGATGCTATCCATGAGTATGTAGCTCAGGAGCGTGAGAGCATGCCAGAGAGGGATAAACCATTCATGAAGATTTCTCTGAAGATTGACCAGAAGACCCAGATGGGTATTGTAACTGATGTTAAGCAGGCTCTGCGTAAGGCTTACGCCCTTAACATTGTTTACTCAGCTTCTTACGATCGCAGATAAGATTCTGAATATAGATAAAGAAGGCCGGTGCTTAGCATCGGCCTTCTTTGTGTCTGTATGTAATGAATGAGTATGGAAAAGGATTCTTTTCATCGGGCGGGAAATCCTCTCTTGAAGTCTCTTCCCAGTCCTGGTTGCTGAATTCCGGGAAGTAGGCATCGGCCATGGCTGGCGTGTCATGTATCAGCGTGATCTCAAGCTGGTCTGCCAGTGGGAGTGCCTGCTTGTAGATTTCTGCTCCGCCAATTATGTAAACCTTTTCGTCAGAAGAGCAGCTGGCCAGTGCTGATTCAAGTGACTGGAATGTCTCTGCACCGTCAAAGTGCGCGCCCTGCTGACGCGTAAGTACTACATTCCTTCTGTTGGGCAGAGCACCCTTTGGAAGGGACTCGAACGTCTTCCTGCCCATTACTATCGTGTTGCCGGTTGTAAGTGCCTTGAAGCGCTTCAGATCGGCTGAAATATGATAGAGCAACTGATTGTTCAAACCAATTGCTCTGTCTTCTGCTATTGCTACTATTATTGCTGTCATTGTCTTATACTGAGACTTCTGCCTTGATGTGTGGGTGTGGGTCGTATCCTTCAAGCTGGAAATCTTCAAACTTGAAATCAAAGATGCTCTTGACATCTGGATTGATCTTCATTACAGGCAGCTTTCTTGGCTCTCTGGTGAGCTGAAGCTTGGCCTGCTCTATGTGATTCAGGTACAGGTGTGTGTCACCGGTGGTGTGGATGAATTCACCAGCCTTGAGCCCGGTAACCTGTGCCATCATCTGCAGCAGCAGTGCGTATGAGGCAATGTTGAAAGGAACTCCCAGGAAGCAGTCTGCACTTCTCTGGTAGAGCTGAAGACTCAGTTTGCCGTCTGCTACATAGAACTGGAAGAATGCATGGCATGGTGGAAGATTCATGTTCTTCAGGTCTGCAACGTTCCATGCGCTTACTATGATTCTGCGTGAATCAGGATTGTTCTTTATGGTTTCTACGACTTCTGAAATCTGGTCAATATGCCCACCTTCATAATCTGGCCATGAACGCCACTGGTAACCGTAGATGTGTCCCAGGTCACCATTCTCATCGGCCCATTCATTCCAAATCCTGACTCCGTTGTCCTGAAGGTATTTGGCATTTGTGTCACCATTCAGGAACCAGAGCAGTTCGTATATGATTGACTTTAGATGCAGTTTCTTTGTAGTAAGCAGAGGAAATCCTTCCTCCATGTTGAATCTCATCTGGTGTCCGAATACACTGATGGTGCCGGTTCCGGTACGGTCTCCTTTCTGAACTCCCTCTTTGAGTATTCTGTCAAGCAGGTCTAGATATTGTTGCATTTGTTCTGTTCTGTTTGTTCTGTGCGAATTTAGCTATTTTTTTTGAGACAAACTATGTGTAACTTCGCGTCAAAATCAACAGAACAGAAATGGAGCTCAGCAAGGACTTTATAGAACTCATGACATCAGCTCTTGGTAGGGAGCAGGCGGAATTGCTTTTTCAGGCACTTGAAACCAGTCCGGAAATCAGTATCAGGCAGAATCGTGTCAAGTGCCAGGAATATGACAGGTGCTGTGGTATGGTGTTGTCTGAGAGAGTTCCATGGGCTTCTGATGCATGGTACCTGCCCGAGCGTCCGTCTTTTATATTGGATCCTCAGTTTCATGCCGGAACATATTATGTGCAGGAGGCATCGAGCATGTTTCTGGAGCAGGCGTTGAAGACGGTAGTAAAGGGACCTGTAAAGGCGCTTGATTTGTGTGCGGCACCTGGCGGTAAGTCAACACATCTGTGCCAGCTGCTTCCTGAGGGGAGCGTGATAGTATCAAATGAGATAAACCGTACAAGAGCAAGGATTCTTGCTGAAAATATTGTGAAGTGGGGCAGGCCGGCATCGGTAGTAACCAGCAATTCCCCTAAGCAGATTGGTCAGAGCGGCCTCAGGTTTGACCTGATGGTAGTGGATGCTCCATGCTCAGGAGAGGGTATGTTCCGCAAGGATCCGGTAGCGGTGCAGGAGTGGAGTCTGGCAAACGTAGAGATGTGTGCCCAGCGCCAGCGTGAGATCATTACCGATGTTTGGCCGGCACTCAAGCCAGGAGGCTACCTGGTTTACAGCACCTGTACCTTCAATACGAATGAGGATGAGGGTATTGTGAGGTGGCTCATTGAAGAGATGGGAGCAGAGCCTGTATCCATTCCTGCCCAGGCGGAGTGGGGCATAACCGGCTCTCTTGTTCCTGATTTGGAAGCCCCGGTGTATCATTTCATGCAGCACAGGACCAGAGGAGAAGGTTTCTTCATGGCCCTGCTCAGGAAACCGCAGGATGAACTGACAGAACCTGTTCAGCGGGTGTTCAGACTCAGGAAGGACCCGGTTCCTTCTGACATGAAGACATGGCTGCAGGGTGATTTTGTCTATGAAAATGAGGGCGATGCAATCTATGCATATCCTTCAGGACAGTCTGATTTCATGCATCAGGTTTCTGCATCGCTGTTCGCTCTGGTAAAGGGCGTACAGATAGGGCGTATGAAGGGACGTGACATTATTCCGGCCCATGCGCTCTCAATGTGCCAGGCTCTTGATGCTTCAAGGTTTGAAAGGGTTGAGATTACAGAGAGGCAGGCTGTGGATTACCTGCATGGCGATGCCATTCAGACGCCCGATGCCCCGCGCGGGATTGTGCTTCTCTGCTTCAATGGGGTTCCTATTGGATTTGCCAAGAATCTTGGAAACAGGGCCAACAACCTGTATCCTGAGGAGTGGAGAATCCGAAAATCAGTTGTATAGTCCGTAGGTGGTTCGCAGCACGCGGAATTCAGTGCGGCGGTTAAGCTGATTGCAGATCTCCTGCTGCTCTTCTGGGAGCTTTGTGATGAAGGATTCTGTCAGTCTCTGGCCCTCAGTCAGGAAGCTGTGCTGCTCTGCCATCTTTCTTGTGACGGTCTTTGGGGCGCTCTCTCCGTATCCCTTTGCGGTCAGTCTGTCAGCCGCTATGCCATGGTCTTTCAGGTACTCCACGACATTTTCTGCACGTGCCTGTGAAAGGCGCTCGTTGTAGGCGTCCTGTCCCTTGTAGTCGCAATGAGCGCCCAGCTCAATGGTCACGTTAGGGTTGTCATTCAGCAGTGAAACCAGTTCGTCAAGGGCTGAGGTTGATTCCGGCCTGAGTGTAGCCTTGTCAAAGTCGAAGAAGATGTTGTCTATGAGCACCGGCCTGGTTGCTGATGACAGTGGGAACTGCAGGACATATTCGCGGTCCTCATCTGTGCTGTCTGCGGTCAGTTCCTGCTTGAAGTTCATGAATCCCTTGGCAGTTCCAAGAAGTAGGTACGATGCCCCCGGCTGAACTCTTGCAGTAAATGATCCGTCATTCCTTACTCCCAGTTTCTGGTTGGTACCGTCGTCACCTACCAGATAGACTATGGCATCGGGCAGCTCATAGCCGTCTTTTTCATATACCCAGCCGGTTATGTTGTGGATTGTCTCAGGAAGATAGAATGAGAATATGTGATCCCTTCCACGGCCGTCATTCCTGTTTGATGAGAAGAAACCGCGTGTATAAGCTCCCTGGAATGTGATGCCAAAATCATCGGCATAAGAGTTTACCGGATATTTCATGTTGCTGACAGTCCAGGTTGTGTCTGAGGTGGGGGTTGCGCAGAAAATGTCAAGTCCTCCCATGCCGGGCCAGCCGTCTGATGAGAAATAGAGCTCTCCGTCCTGGCGGAAGGATGGGAACATCTCGTCGCCCGGAGTGTTGATGTCCGGGCCAAGATTCTCTGCTCCTATGAATCTGCCTCCTACGGGGATTCTCCAGATATCCTTCCCTCCAAAGCCGCCGTCCATGTCTGAAACGAAATATATCCACTTTCCGTCAGGAGAGATTGCAGGATGCGCGTAGGAGTAAAGCGTGTCGCTGGCATCGCTTGCGGTCGATGCCTGTCCCCAGCTGGCCTCTGATCTGGCTGACTTCATGATAGTTGCAGGCCGTGGGAACTGCGGATCAGTCTCGCATCGGGTAAAATACATGGTGGTAAAGTCCGGTGAGAAACTGCAGGCTCCGTCTTCATATTCGCTGTTTGGCCCGCCCTCAATCTTTTCTGGCTTCTGCCATTTGCCGTTCTCGTCCTGTACCGCACGGAAAATGTCGCTGCTCTTCATGCCGCTGATGCCGTTGAGTTCGTCGCCCATGGCATCGTCTCTGGTTGAAGAGAAGTACAGGACAGTGCCGTCTGAGTTGCCGAATGCCGGGCTGTAGTCACTCATGCGCGAATTGAAGACGGTCTCCTTCTTTACTGTGAATCTTGTGGGGCTGTCTTTCCACTCCTGAGCCTGAGTGCATGATTCCAGCCTGGTCAGGGCAAGCCTGTCAGACGGGGCGTGCTTCAGGTAGATTTCATAGTTCTTGGCTGCATTCTTGTAGTTGCCGCTGGCAAGCATCATGTCTGCCAGGTAGCGGTATACGATGCTGTCCTGATACTTGTATCTGACTGCGTTCTGGTAAGCGGCCTGAGCCTTTGAGTAGCTGCTGATGTGCCTGTAGCACTCTCCCAGCATGAAGGCCCTCTCTGCGCGCAGCTGCTTGTCCTGTGACTTGGTCCCGGAGTACGCCTTCTTGTACAGGGCGGCAGCTGTGGAGTATTCGCCAAGCGCATAGCTCTGCTCTGCCTTGCGTACCTGCAGTTCAGCACCGCATCCTGTCAGCAGCATGACTGCAGACAAGACACCCAGAATATGTCGGGAAATCTTTCCTACCACATTATTATAACTGACAAATGCGCTGATTATTGCAATTTGCGGGCGGAATTGTCAGAGAGGACGTCCTTTACAAGGTCTGTAACCATCTGTTTCATCTCTGCTATGAACTGGCTTGAGTCATATTTCCGGTACTCAATCTCACGCAGCCTCTTCTCCCAGATTCCGGTCAGCTCTGCGCTCTTAAGCAACTCTTCATGGATAAGGCCTATAAGTCCGATGCCCAGCTTGGTGGCTACCAGGTTCTTGCGCTCCTTGACCATGTATCCACGCCTGAACAGAGTTTCAATGATGGCGGCTCTTGTTGAAGGACGACCGATGCCATTCTCCTTGAGGGCATCGCGCAGCTCTTCATTCTCAACCGTCTTTCCGGCAGTTTCCATTGCACGGAGCAGGGTGGCCTCAGTGTATGGCTTTGGAGGCTGTGTCCATTTCTCTGCAAGTTCTGCCGTGTGCGGTCCGCATTCCCCTTTCTGGAAACTTGGAAGAACTTTCTCCTCATCCTTCTCCTTGTCGTCAGACTTCTCCTTTTCAAAGAGAACTTTCCATCCCGGTTTCAGGATTTCACGACCGTTTGCCTTGAATTCATATACGTCAACCTTTCCCATGACGGTGGTTGCGGCATAGACGCATTCCGGGTAGAATGCTGCAATGAACCTGCGTGCAATGAGGTCAAATACTCTTTTCTCCTGCTCAGACAGATTGCCGCGTGCAGGATCAACTCCGGTAGGAATTATGGCGTGGTGGTCCGTTACCTTGCTGTTGTCAAAGACACGCTTGGTCTTTGGCAGCTTCTTTTCAAGCAGCGGAGCAGTATATTGACCGTAGATGCCTGACAGATTCTGCATGATGCCAGGACACTTTGGATAGATGTCGTCACTGAGAAATGTAGTATCAACACGCGGGTAGGTGGTGATTTTCTTCTCATACAGTGATTGGATGAGTTTCAGAGTGTCGTCAGCAGAGTATCCGAACTTCCTGTTGCAGTCAACCTGCAGCGATGTCAGGTCATAGAGCCTCTGCGGAAAGTCCTTTCCCTCTTTCCTGGTCACGTCTGTTATTGTGAAATCCTGCCCGCTGATTGCATCGAGCACGGCCTGACCGTCTTCCTGTTTCTGGAATTTTCCCTTAGTCGATGCAAAGACCGTGTCTCTGTATGTTGTCTTGAGTTCCCAGTACTGTTCCGGTTTAAAGTTGTCAATCTCAAGCTGTCTCTTGACTACAAGCGCCAGGGTAGGGGTCTGTACCCTTCCTATTGAAAGAGGTGTGCTGCCACGTCTCTTTTCCTGATATTTCAGGGTATATAGGCGCGATGCGTTCATGCCAAGAAGCCAGTCACCAATGGCGCGGCACAGGCCTGCTTCATAAAGCGGCTGGAATGCTGACTGGTCCTTAAGCTGCTTGAATCCTTCACGGATGGACTCTTCTGTAAGTGATGAGATCCACAATCTCTTGACTGGACACTTCACTCCAACTTTCTGCATGACCCATCGTTGGATCAGCTCTCCTTCCTGGCCGGCATCGCCACAGTTGATGATGGTTTCTGCATTTACCATCAGTGACTCAATGATTTTGAACTGTTTTTCTATGCCCTTGTCGTTGATGAGCTTGATTCCGAATCTTGGGGGAATCATGGGAAGGGCTCCCAGATTCCAGCCTTTCCACATCTCTGTGTAGTCTGCCGGCTCCTTGAGGGTGCAAAGGTGGCCAAAAGTCCATGTGACCTGGTATCCATTGCCTTCAATATAACCCTCTCTGCGTGTTTTTGCTCCGAGCACATCAGCAATATCCTTTGCTACGCTGGGTTTCTCTGCTATGCATACTATCATAATATCTTTTTCTCTTTTCGTACACAAATTTAGGAAAGTTTGGTTGACCAGTCAAACTTTATTCATACATTTGTACCCGTTAAGGTTCCTGTATGGGAATTCTCTCCCAGGATCAGGATTAATAGGGAATCCGGTGTAAATCCGGAACAGTACCTGCTGCTGTAATATCCATGAGTGCCCTTGATGCGGCACCCGTTCTGCAGATTTTCATTGCCACTGGCTTAAGGCTGGGAAGGCTCTGCAGAAGGATTAAGTCAGAAGACCTGCCTTGAACAAACGAACTACATGACCTGCAGGAGTACAGGATCAGAGATTCAGATACAGTTACGTCAACATTAGACAGCCGTATTGTTTCCCTAGTGCTTTGCTGTAACCTCAGGTTTACTGCAGACTTGTCATGTAGTTTCCTGAAGCACAGAGAAAGTCGTATTTATTGTATAAGGTATTAAAAAAGAGGGAAGGCTGTCGTGAAGACAGCCTTCCCTTATCATTTTTGCTTTTCAGCAGTTGATTACTCGTCCTTGCCAAGCAGCATGTTCATCATTGTGATGGCTGACTTTGCAATTGGGGTACCAGGACCGAAGATTGCAGCAGCACCAGCCTTGTACAGGAAGTCATAGTCCTGAGCAGGGATAACACCACCTACTACAACCATGATATCCTCACGGCCAAGCTTCTTGAGCTCCTCAATTACCTGAGGAACCAGAGACTTGTGACCGGCTGCAAGTGAAGAAACGCCAAGTACATGAACGTCATTCTCAACAGCCTCACGTGCAGACTCTGCTGGAGTCTGGAACAGAGGTCCCATATCTACGTCGAAACCGCAGTCTGCGTAACCTGTTGCACAAACCTTGGCACCACGGTCGTGACCGTCCTGGCCCATCTTTGCAATCATGATACGTGGACGACGTCCCTCCTTCTTTGCAAACTCTTCTGTAAGGGCGCATGCCTCCTGGAATGCAGCATCCTTCTTGGTCTCTGATGAATACACGCCTGAAATTGTTCTAACGATTGCCTTGTAACGACCTACGATCTTCTCGCAAGCATCTGAGATCTCACCGAGTGAAGCACGCAGCTTGGCTGCCTCAACTGCAAGAGCAAGCAGGTTACCTTCACCAGTCTTGACGCACTCTGTGATTGCCTCAAGAGCCTTCTGTACGGCAGCCTCGTCACGGTTAGCGCGGAGCTCCTTCAGAGCAGCTACCTGCTCCTCACGTACAGCGGTGTTGTCAATCTCAAGGATATCAATTGGAGCCTCCTTCTCAAGACGGTACTTGTTGATACCAACGATGGTCTGTGTACCAGAGTCGATGCGGGCCTGAGTACGTGCAGCTGCCTCCTCAATACGCATCTTTGGAACACCTGACTCAATAGCCTTGGCCATACCGCCTAGGCTCTCTACCTCCATGATGTGCTCCCAAGCCTTGTGAACAAGCTCGTTGGTCAGTGACTCAACGTAGTAAGAACCTGCCCATGGGTCAACGTTCTTGCATACGCTTGTCTCCTCCTGGATGTAGATCTGGGTGTTACGTGCAATACGTGCAGAGAAGTCTGTAGGAAGTGCGATAGCCTCATCAAGAGCGTTGGTGTGCAGTGACTGAGTGTGACCCAGTGCCGCTGCCATAGCCTCAATACAGGTACGGCCAACGTTGTTGAATGGATCCTGCTCGGTCAGTGACCAACCAGAGGTCTGTGAGTGTGTACGCAGAGCCAGAGACTTAGGATTCTTAGGATTGAATGTCTTAACAATCTTAGCCCACAGCAGACGTGCAGCACGCATCTTAGCAATCTCCATGAGGTGGTTTGTACCGATAGCCCAGAAGAATGACAGACGTGGTGCAAATGCATCGATGTCGATGCCTGCGTTTACACCGGCACGCAGATACTCCCAACCGTCAGCCAGAGTGTAGGCAAGCTCAATGTCAGCGGTAGCACCTGCCTCCTGCATGTGGTAACCTGAGATTGAGATGCTGTTGAACTTAGGCATGTTCTGTGAAGTGTACTCAAAGATATCTGAGATAATCTTCATAGAGAACTTAGGTGGGTAGATATAGGTGTTACGTACCATGAACTCCTTGAGGAT
The DNA here is from genome assembly GCA_024398535.1 of Bacteroidaceae bacterium. GTDB lineage: Bacteria > Bacteroidota > Bacteroidia > Bacteroidales > Bacteroidaceae > Colenecus. Next base: position 3,045 of record JAKSIY010000020.1, on the reverse strand, counting down.
ATCGTTCTGGATTGTACCGGCAAGCTCCTCAAGCTTAGCGCCCTGCTCAAGAGCAGCGGTGATGTAGAATGCAAGTACTGGAAGTACGGCACCGTTCATGGTCATTGAAACAGACATCTTGTTCAGAGGAATACCTGCGAACAGAACCTTCATGTTCTCAACAGAACAGATTGATACACCAGCCTTACCAACGTCACCAACTACGCGCTCGTTGTCTGGATCGTAACCACGGTGTGTAGGAAGGTCAAATGCAACTGACAGACCCTTCTGGCCGCTGGCCAGGTTACGACGGTAGAATGCGTTTGACTCCTCAGCGGTAGAGAAACCTGCATACTGACGGATGGTCCAAGGACGCATTACATACATTGTTGAATACGGTCCACGCAGATATGGAGCAACACCGGCAGCATAGTTCAGATGCTCCATGCCCTCAAGGTCCTCCTTTGTGTAAACCGGCTTTACATCAATGAGCTCTGGAGTCTTCCAGTCTGCACCGATGCCGCTCTCCTTCTGCCAATCCATTCCATTCTTGTCCTGGATACCGGCATAAATATCTATATCAGAAAAATTCTTTCTCATAGTTCCTTATTACTTTATGCCCAGCTTGGCGTTCAAATCCTTAAGTGTATCAAGTACGTTTACGCGTACGTGAATGAAGTTCTCAATACCTGCAGCCTTCAGGTCCTCTGCACATGCAGGGTTACCTGCAACGATGTACATTGCACGGCCGTTCAGATACTTGTATGCTGGAATTGCGTACTCTGCATACTCATCATCGCTTGAGCAGATTACTACAGCATCGGCACCGGCAGCAAGAGCTGCGTCAACACCTTCCTCAACAGTCTTGAAGCCCAGGTTGTCAACTACCTGCCATCCTGCGCATGCAAGGAAGTTGCAGCTGTACTGTGCACGGGCCTGACGCATTGCAAGGTTACCGATTGTAAGCATGAATGCCTTTGGACGCTTGCCGCTGTTCTCTGTCTGAAGACGGAGTGCCTCAAACTCGCTGGCCTCACGGTCCATTACAAGAGTCTTGTATGGCTTCTCACAGCTGTCAGCTGAACCGCCGCAGCAGCATGCCTTGGCAATTGGAGTCTTGCCGTTTGAAAGCTCTGTGAAGTTAGGGAACTGGTTTGTACCGAGCAGGGTCTCGCGACGCTTTGCAGCAGCCTCATGACGAGCCTTGTTGCTTGCGTTAACTGCATCCTGAACTGTACCGGCCTTTACTGCAGCAAGCATACCGCCCTCTGCCTCAACAGCCTTGAACAGGTCTGTAGCCTGCTTTGCGATTGAAGCGGTGAGTGTCTCAACATAGTAAGAACCGGCAGCTGGGTCAACAACCTTGTCCAGGTGGCACTCCTCCTTGAGGATGAGCTGCTGGTTGCGTGCCAGGTGCTCAGAGAACTCCTCTGGCTCAGCGTATGCGGCATCGAACGGAGTAACTGTGATTGAGTGGATACCGGCAATGGCAGCACTCATTGACTCTGTCTGGGTACGCAGCAGGTTAACGTGGCTGTCAAACAGTGTCAGGTTGAATGAAGATGTCTCAGCGTGAGCAATCATCATGCAGGCGCAGTCACACTTAGGAGCGTATGCCTTTACAACCTGTGCCCAGATCTGACGTGCAGCGCGGAACTTTGCAATCTCCATGAAGTAGTTGCTGCTGATACCGAAGTTGAACTTGATGGCCTTTGCGGCAGCATCTACGTCAACACCGGCCTCAACCAGGGCGTTCAGGTACTCATTACCCCAGGCAATGGCGTAACCAAGCTCCTGATAGATATATGAACCTGCGTTGTTTACAGAAAGAGCGTTTACTGTGATAGGGCGGAAGTTAGGATAAGCTGCGCAGATCTCAACGAGCTGCTTTGCTGTCTCAACCCATGCCTCTGGCTCCTTACCCTTTGTCAGGATACGGTTGATTGGGTCATCGTTGATTGAACCCTGAACGCGCTCAGCGTCACAGTTCTTCTCCTTGAATATCTCAACCAGGATCTGTGCAAGTTCTACAGCGTGCTTTGCGCATGTGCAGAAGTTGAGCTCGGTCTTCTGTGGGTCGATGCCCTTGAGAAGAGTCTCAATGTTAGCCTTGCATACGTCCTTGCCGGCTACCTTGAAGCAGAATGAATCAACACCCTTCAGGCACAGCTTTACTGCCTTGTCATTTGCAGCAGCAAAGTCCTTTACGTCAATTGACTGACGTACAAGCCATGAGTTGTCATACTTCTTGTTACCGCGGATGAATGGGAATTCACCCGGCAGAGCCTCTGTGCTCTTGAGGCCGTTGATGTCCTCAGCACGGTAGAAAGGCTGGACCTTGAAACCCTCGTTTGTTTTCCAGACGAGTTTCTTTTCAAATTCTGCACCCTTCAGATCAACGGTGATCTTCTCCATCCACTCTTCAGTGGACACGGGTGGAAACTCTGAAAAGAGCTTTTCTTTTTCGTTTGCCATTTTAGTTTATGTTTGTATAAGGTTTAATTTTATGCTTTTGTATGAATGTCAACCTGCTGGTGAGGCAGACCAATGCCCTTCTCCATGAACTTGGCATAGAATGCTTCATTCAGGTACTGGTAAACTGCCCAGTAGTCTGCCGATGCACACCATGTGCGGATAATGAGCTGGAATGCTCCGTCAAGTTCAAGTGAGATGTATGGAGCAGGATCCTTCAGAATCTTGTCATTGGCATTGAAAATCTCCTTTGCAATTGCAGTTACCTCTTCAAGTGAGATGCCTGGAGCCAGGCTGAAAGTGCGGTCAACACGGCGGGTTGACTCTGAAGAGAAATTGACCATTGAACCGGTAGAGAGACCACCGTTAGGGATTATGATACGCTGGTTATCTACGGTAATCAGGATTGTGTTGAAGATCTGAATCTCCTTTACTGTACCTGAGAAACCCTGGGCGGAGATGTAGTCACCGACCTTGAATGGACGGAACAGGAGAATCATAACGCCACCTGCAAAGTTCTGCAGGGTTCCGCTCAGTGCCATACCGATGGCAACGCCGGCCGATGCAAACAGGGCAATGAATGAACTGGTCTCA